>JANMYC010001027.1:0-3295 GCA_031381715.1 Saprospiraceae bacterium | reverse complement strand
TAAAAACAAAGATGAAAAAAATATTGACTACTGTTGTTACACAACTTTTGAAAAAAATTGCATGATTCACACATTTAAAAAGTGTCTTAAAACTTGAAAATACTGAGGGGGTGAAATGGCTCAATATGAATGAGGACATGCCCTAATTGAGGAATTTCAGACCGTAAAGTATCTTTCAATTTATGGGCAATCGTGTGTCCTTCTTCAACGGTTATATGTGCATTCACTTTGGCGTGCAGCTCAACATGGTATTGCATTCCCGCTTTGCGAATGAAACATTTTTCGGTATCTTCAACGCCTTCAACTTTAAGTGAGACTTGTCTAATGGCTTCAATTAAATCATCATAGACGTGTTCATCCATAATTTCACCAAGCGCAGGTCTGAAAATCAGATAGCTGTTGTAAAGAATAAAACCTGATGCAAATAGGGCTGCCCAATCGTCTGCCGTTTCATAACCTTTGCCCATGATTAAGGCAATAGAAATGCCGATAAATGCTGCAACAGAGGTGATTGCATCGCTTCTATGATGCCAAGCGTCAGCTTTTAAAGAAGAACTATTGGTTTCTTTACTTTTTTTAATAACAATGCGATAAGAGATTTCTTTCCAAATAATGATAGCACCTAATACCAAAAGCGTCCAAGGCTTGGGCAATTCATGGGACGTTCCAATGTTTTTAAGGCTTTCATGGGCAATAATAACGGCGGAGGTAATTAAAAAACCAACAACGAGAAAGGTTATAAGCGGTTCAGCGCGTCCGTGTCCGTAAGGGTGATTTTTATCAGCAGGTCTATTTGAATATTTTATACCAAATAAGACTAAAAGCGAAGAAAAAATGTCGGTTGTTGATTCAATCGCATCGGCAATCAAAGCATAAGAATTGCCAAAATAACCCGCTATACCTTTTATAATGGCTAAACTTGTATTGCCGACTATGCTGAAATAGGTGGCTTTAATGGCAGTTTGTTCGTTGGTTATTTTTTCCATTTTACCCATTTATAAGGTGAATTAATAAAAAATACTGAGGGGGTAAAATTCAAGCAAATCTATATTTCGCCAATGTTTTTGAATCCAAAAAAAACACCACAATTGCCGTTACGACCATTAATAAAATAGCAAAAATAAACGGGTCATAATGCGCGCCATGTTTTGGAATCAGATACGGACTAATATTAATCATGGTGTGAAACAGCACCATTCCGAACACACTTTTGCCTGTATTGTTGAACAGCCAAACCATGATAATTCGTAAAAAAACGGAACCTATACTTTGCCAAATTATCCACGTTGTCGTTTGATGCGCTTGACTCCACGGGATAATGTGCCAAATTGCCCAAATAATGCCCAAAATAATGCTCGCTTTCAGTGCGCCAAACTGATTTTGCAGGGGGTGAATAATGTAACCACTCCAACCAATTTCTTCACCAATAGCACCAATAAAATAGACAATGAAAAAAAGAATAATTGTTGATAAAGAGAGGTGAGGTTCGGACAGTAAAACGCTTGTTGTTTTTACATACCAATAAGACAACACCGCTATAATCGGCATTAAAAAAACTAGGGGCACATACCATTTTTTGTCTGTGATTTTATGGGAGTCAAAGGCTTGTTTCAATAGTTCTTTGACGCCTTGCATTTTTTGTTTTTTGTAAACAAGAATTGCTGCCGCCATTAAAGGACAAAAGGTCATTAATGCGCTTATCGGGAGTTTTATGGGCAGTGTTTTGGTCGTATCAGTTGCGATATAACCCAATATCCAAAAGGGAATGGACAGTGCAAAAAGCAATAAAAAGAATTGTAATGATTTTGAAACCATAATTTTTATCTGTTTAATTGCCAAAGTTTATTTAACCAAGTTATGACGACTTCATTCATCAGTCTGTGATTGTCCACTTGACAATGAGAACCCGCACCTTCTTCGTTTGTAAAAATACGAAGGTTTTTTTCCTGCGAACTGATATTTTCTATAAAGTCTTTTGCTTGTTTATCAAATTCTTTACCTTCTCCCTCGCCTGCCAAAGCCAGAGTTGGACAAGTTATTTTGCTTTCAAGTCCCTCAATGGAATACGCTTTAAGAATATTTATACCGTCCTTAAAAGTCTTTGTGCCTCCTTCCCAAAGTAACAGGTCAAGCGTTGCTTTGTCTGAATAACTCATAAAGTATTTTTTAATGAAATTTATTAACCAATCAGGAAGTTGAAAGATAAAATTGGGGAAAACGCTGACAAGCATTTTGTGGATATTCGTCAAAGGTGAATTGGGAATTAAAGCCTTTATTCTTTTGTCAAATATGGCTGCACGGGCAACTAAATAGCCGCCAAAACTAATGCCGAACAGTGCAATGTGGTCAACATCAACATCGGGTCGGCTACATAAAACGTCTAATGCTTTACCAATAGGCACTTCGCTATTTGCCATCATTGTCAGTCCACTTGTGTACATCGCCGAGAAATTACCAGGTCCTTCATACAAAAAAACACTGTATCCACTTTTTAGGGCATAGGCACCCATCCAAAAATACATTTCCGTATTAGAACCCTCTCCACCAGTAACAAGAAATATAACAGGAAATCTTTTGTCCTTTTGGGCGGGTATAAAATAACACGGAAGTGTCTTATTGTTTAATTCTACTTGAATTATTTCCATTGGACATTCCAGCAATGCGCCTGCTTTTTCAAAGCAATCAACCGAAAGTCGCCAAAACTCCTTGTGTCGGGTGTCAAGTGGATTTAATGTAATCATTGCCGACTTGTAGTAGGTCGAGGCGCGAAAATAATTTTCTCTTGCGCGTATCAAATCTCCTTTGTTTTTGGCGATAGTTGCCCGTTCCAAATTTAGATTGCCCATCAATTGCCATTCTTTAATGAACGTTTCATTATCGCCATTTTTAGTATTTTGAACAACACGTAAACATTCGCCAATCGTTGCCCCGTCATCATATACGCCCATCAGAGCCCGAAGAACGGTGAAGTTCATTTCCTGATTTTTAAAGAATATATTCTTTGTCGTTCCTCTTCCTGCTTTTTTAGCCATTTATGACGTGTATTTTAGTCATTTTTCATTTAAATTGCTATTATTGAAGCGTAAAATTTCTATAAATCAAGCTACAAACTATGAGAATAAATAAGGTTGTATAAATCAACTTATTATATTTAGCCAACCAACTGGGTAGATAAATATCAAAATTATCTTTTGTGGAATCAGAATATCTTCGGGCAACGACTGTAAGAGGACACATTTTATTAAAAACAAGTAAAACAATGCCTTCTAAGATAATAAGACCAAGACCAATCCAT
>JANMYC010001010.1:0-2186 GCA_031381715.1 Saprospiraceae bacterium | reverse complement strand
TTGAAGGTGGAGTCATATATGAGCGTCATAGATTGAGGTCGAATGACAATAAATTTGCTATTCAATCTGATGAAAATGCTTCTATAAGTTATAGCTATGGATTTCTTGAAGATAAAAGCAATTTTTGGAATTACTCAATCAAATTAAGCCCTCTAACTTTTTTAACAATAAATTATCTATTTTAAAAAATAAAAATAATGAAAAAAATAATCATATCCTCCTTATTTATCCTGTTTGTATCGAAAATATACTGGTAATCAAGCAACTTTTGTACGCTATAATACTTGTAGCGGATATTACCGCATGGCATCGCCAAATCCTACTCAAGGTACTGTCTCCGTTGAAATGGATAAAGCTTTAGGTCAAGAGGCGTTGATTTCGGTTAAACTAATAAGCCACGGGCGAAATACCGTTGAACGATCCTTTACTGCGGAGGACGCTCGTCGTACCAATCATTTCAATAGCAGCGATAAAGTTGATTTTGATGTGTCAAATCTACCTCGCGGTACGTACTATCTGATGATTGACTTTAAAGAAGACAAAAAATTTAAAGAGACGATTATTCTGAATTAGCCTTTTATGCAATAAGGCAAACTCTTTTCTGCAAGGGTAGAACATACCCCCTCAGTATAAAAGCCATTTTAAAGCAAAACTTGCTGTAAAATGGCTTTTTTTAGTCTTAAATCTTTAGTCTTAAATCTTTAGTTTTAAATCGTTATCGTATTCGCGCCACCAATTTCAGCATAATCATTTCCCAAAAGGCTTTTAGTGCCTTCGAGTGGGTCATATTGCTTGAGGTCGTCGAGATTCAGATTGGTCAGTTCTTCCAAGCGGCTTAAAGGTATTTGGTAAGTTCTGAATTCACCAAAACCTTCATCGCTGATGAGTCCTTTTTCACCCATATCATCCAAAAAGTCTTTATGGCTTAAAAGATAGGCGGATACTGAGGGGGTACCATCTTTTTTAATGACCGCCGCCATTTTCCAAAATTCTAAAGGTAAAAGGACATCACGATAAGGAAAATCTTGATTTGAAAAAACGGGACCTGTGTAAACGGATACTTTCAAGTCTTCAACATCGGTGTTTTTCAATATATAATCCTCCAAACTGAGCCAAGTGACTCGATTGAGGTTTTTATGCTGCGGTGCACACACCGTGTAATGAAAAGTATCCGTATTAGCAGCCAATGCCTCATCTCCCCAAACAGGGTCGAGGCGGCGCACCAAATGCCCTAAATCCAGATGATTGCCTTTATAAAAATCACCTCCCAGTTGTTGTGTTTTATCCAAACGAGGGTCGAGTATCCATTTATCGCTTTCACGATTATTGGGGATTGTTTTAGCACCATCAATATTTACGGCGGTTAATAAAGGCATATTGCGCTCTTTATTCATGGCTACCGTGAAATGATGGTAATTAAGGAAGTGCTTATTTTTAGGATTTGAGTTTTTAACTTCCGATAAGAGAGGTTGCAGATTTTTCAATAAATCGTCTAAATCTATTTTAAACTTATTTGTTTTGATAAAATCGGCGTCATAGCCTTTCCTATCCGCATAAGAAGCAGCTTTTTCGTCCGTGGATTTTTTTGTTTTGGGTTTTTCTACGGGGGTAATTTCGCTTGGGGATTCCGCATTAGGTTTTTTCTTCTTTTCAATTGGAATAGACGGCATTTTAGGTGGTTCCACCTTAGGCTCGTCTTTTTTTGTTTTGGGTATAGCGGGCTCATCCGCCTTGGAAGTAGGCTCTGTTTTTTTATGCTCATCAATCGGTTTAGAAGGCGACGAGGGTGGATTTACCTTAAATTCCTTATCTTTTTTTGGAGTAATTGGAGTGTCCTCAATTGAAGCAGACTCATTTTTTTTATTGGAATAGGTGTAAACTACAACGCCAGCTATGAAAAGCAGCAATAAAAGGAGGATGTATGTACTCATTTTGGTAATTTTAATGCTAAGATAGTATCTTTTTTAACAATCAACAATCTGAAATATATTAATTGTTTGTAATTGCTTAGCTACGCAGTCGCTTACGCTCCGTTTAGCCACTGATTATACAGATATTGGCTGATTCTACGCTGATTTATACGTAATTTTCTGAAAATAAGTGAAAATCAGTCAATATCTGTATAATCTGTGGCTAAACGGAGCGTAAGCGACTATCTGACTTAGTATCTACAATTGTTTTTAACT
>JANMYC010000958.1:0-5959 GCA_031381715.1 Saprospiraceae bacterium | reverse complement strand
ATGAAGTACCACTTGATACTGTGTACGGACCAATAAGAAAAATCCCTATCTATACATGGAACATAGTCGAAAAATACGATACATCGTGGGTGCGTTTTGAATGTTGTTTCAAGGCTAAAGGTGATGAAAAATTTATCGGTTTTGGTTATAAGGATTCCTATCTATCTGTAAATTGTGATAACATTATAGATTCTTCAAGCTCCTACAGACCTCCTTTTCTCACAGTTACCATATCAAATGCATTTAGGCAATTACCATTTTTTATAGACGATATAGAAGTTGAACGTTCGGATGAAGAATACTCGTCTTTTTCTGATAATAAAGTGTTTATTTGTAGAGATTCTTCAATTGTTCTTAATGGAACGAATTACCACGAAAAGAGAATAAAGGAAAATGTATTTGGCTATCTATGGAGTTCAGGAGAAAAGACACCGCAATTAAACGTAAATCGTTCAGGGAAATATACCGTCACTATCAGTGAGGTTTGTAAAAAAAAGCAAGTAAATTTTATCGTTCAGAATAAAAATTGTTTTTGTAATGTTTATGTTCCTAACAGTTTTTCTCCAGATGGTGATGGCGTAAATGATATCATCAAACCTCTTTGGAGCTGTACAGATGCTATTGTCAGTAGAATAACCTTCAGTGTATACAATAGATGGGGAAACTTGGTCTTTCAAACAAAAGAATTAAACTCGGGTTGGGATGGTCATTTCAATATTACCCCTCAGTATGGGGAGGTCTTCCTCTGGGTTTTGGACTACGATGTTAAAGTTGGAAACCGCTTCCAAAATTATCTTGAATCTGGTGATATAACAGTGATGAAGTAATAGAGTTCCCACCTAATAAATAATCATTCAATTTTGATTTTTAGCTTTTTATTAAAAACCATTTTAAAAAGCTAAATTTGTGTCTCTGTTTGGAGATTGTAACTTATTTTTTCTCTAAAATAGTTTCATCGTTATTGTGCTCAATGTTTCAGGGATAAAAGTAAAGAATGAACAACCATTATTTCGCATTTTATTATATTCTTCTTCATGCTCTTTTTTTTGCCAGTTGCTCAAAGAAAGAGAAACCCCTTTTTTCTCTAATGCCCTCCTCTGAGACAGGAATTGATTTTATCAATAAAGTTATTTATACCGAAGATTTTAATTGTTATACTTATCGCAGTTTTTATAATGGTGGTGGAGTAGGCTTGGGTGATATCAATAATGATGGTTTAGTCGATGTATTTTTTTGTGGCAATATGGAATCAAGTCGATTGT
Organism: Saprospiraceae bacterium; assembly: GCA_031381715.1. GTDB lineage: Bacteria > Bacteroidota > Bacteroidia > Chitinophagales > Saprospiraceae > JAAFJT01. The sequence continues at coordinate 4,697 of JANMYC010000958.1, read as the reverse complement.
ATTTGAACAAGGGAAATTTTAAATTTGAGGATATTACAAAGGGAGCTGGAGTTGCGTGCAAAGGAGTATGGGCTACGGGAGTAGCGATGGCTGATGTAAATGGGGACGGTCTATTGGATATCTATGTCTGCAAATCAGGTAAACCTACCACAAGCGGAATACGGCACAATGAACTATTTATCAATAATGGCAATTTAACATTCACCGAAAAATCAAAAGAGTACGGGCTTGATAATGAGGGGCTTTCTACCCACGCTGCTTTTTTTGATTTTGATAGAGATGGCGATTTAGATTGTTATCTTTTAAATAACTCGTTCCGTTCTGTCGCAAACTATGATCGAAATTCCAATATTCGCAATATTCGAGACACTTTAGGAGGTAATACTCTTTATCGGAATGATAAAGGACACTTCATGAATATTAGCGATAAAGCGGGTATTTTCGGAAGCAGCATAGGCTTTGGTTTGGGGGTAACTATCGGAGATGTGAACCGTGATGGTTGGCAGGATATATACGTTTCTAATGACTTTTTTGAAAAAGATTATCTGTATTTAAACAATAAAAATGGCACTTTTACTGAGGGGGTCAACCAAGCAATTCCAGAATTGAGTATGGGTTCGATGGGTGCAGACATGGCCGATCTTAATAATGATGGATATCCCGAAATTTTCGTTACTGAAATGCTGCCTTTTACTGAGGATCGTTTGAAAACAAAAGCCAGTTTTGATTCTTGGAATAAATATCAAATGAATATTAAAAATGGCTATCATAGGCAATTCCCACGCAATGTTTTACAGCTTAATAATGGTGATGAAACCTTCAGTGAAATAGGCAGATTTGCCGGGGTGAATGCAACTGATTGGAGTTGGGGCGCTTTAATGGCTGATTTTGATAATGACGGCTTTAAAGATATTTTTGTGGCTAATGGTATATTTAAAGACCTGTTTGATCAGGATTATCTCAGCTTTATGTCAGACCCCAACAATGTAAGAGCAATACTAAATAAACAGGGAGGAGGAATAAAAGCACTTATAGATACAATTCCTTCTGAGAAAATTTCTAATTTCATTTTTCAAAATAAGGGGGATAATGCTGATGATGGTCTATCTTTTATTAATAGAGCTAAGGAGTGGGGATTAGATGAACCCAGTTTCAGCAATGGCTCGGCTTATGCTGACTTGGATAATGACGGCGATTTAGATTTAGTAGTGAATAATTGCAATATGCCTTCATTTGTTTACAAGAATGAAAGCAATGAATTAAAAAGAGATAACCATTTTTTGTCCTTTATACTGAGGGGGGAAGGTAATAATACTTTCGGATTAGGTACTCAAGTAACGGTGTATGTACAAGGTAAAACGTTTTATCAGGAAGTAGCTCCCATGAGAGGATTTGAATCCACTGTTGACTCTCGACTTGTTTTTGGATTAGGTAATTTTACAACAGTAGATTCAGTTATTGCGCTTTTCCCATCGGGTAAAAAAGCTGTTTTAAAAGAGACAAATACCAATCAATTACTTATAGTCAAAGAAAGTGATTATTCGAAAATAGGGGACATTATAACTTTAAAATCTCCGCTCCCAATTTTTAAAATCGAAGAGAGCAAGGATGTATTAAACTTTCAGCATTTTGAACCTGAGTTCAATGCTTTTGATGTGGAGAGGCTTTTATTTCAGATGCCTGTTGGAGAAGGGCCTAAAATGGCAAAAGGTGATGTAAATAATGATGGGCTTGAAGACGTTTTTATAGGTAATGGTGCTGGAAAAGCGGGTGAATTATGGATACAAAGCAAGGATGGGAATTTCAAAAAATTAGTCTGCGAAGCTTTTGAAAAAGATAAAATGTATGAAACAACAGCAGTTCTATTTTTTGATGCTGATAAAGACGGAGACCTTGATTTATTGATGGGTTCAGGTGGGTATAATCGTGATTATTTATCAGATAGATTATATAAAAACAATGGTAAAGGGCACTTTACCATTGAAAATAATGCTTTTGGTAATAAATCATTCCCAACTGCTTGTGCCTCAGCTGCTGATTTTGACGGTGATGGCGATTTTGATCTGTTTGTGGGGATGCGTCAGATACCAGGCTTTTATGGCAAGCCAGCGGGAGGATTTTTATTGAAAAATGACGGTTCAGGGCATTTCTCAGGGGTGACTACGGAATTATGTCCTGAATTGAAAACCTTACCGATGCTTTGTTCATCCGCGTGGGTGGATATTGATGGTGATAATGATTCTGATTTAATAGTGGCTGGAGAGTGGATGCCCCTCAGTATTTTTAGAAATGATGGTTCTAAACTGATAAATATAACAAAAGAAAGCGGTTTAGAAAAAACAAATGGGTGGTGGAATATTGTTCATCCAGTGGATTTGAATGGTGATGGTATGGTTGATTTTGTTGTTGGTAATCATGGTTTGAATAGTCGTTTCAAGGCTGATAGAGAACACCCCCTCAGTATGTATGTCTCAGATTTTGATGGTAACGGATCAACTGAGCCCATTATTTCTACATTTAACGGAGAGAAGTCTCATCCAATGGTGTTGAGGCAGGACTTAGTTTCACAAATGCCACTTTTTAAAAAGAAATATCTATATTATAGAGACTATAAGAATCAAACCGTTTCTGATATTTTCACTGAAGACAAACTAAAATTAGCTTTGAAGTATGAAGTTTTTGATTTGAAAACATCTGTTTTAATAAATAAGGGAGGAGGACATTTTGAAGAAAAGGGTCTTCCTTTTGAAGCTCAATTATCACCTACTTTTGCTATTACCACTGATGATTTTGATAAAGATGGTAAAATTGACATCCTACTTGGCGGAAATTTGAGCAGAACCAAGCCAGAAGTGGGGACTTATATGGCTAACTATGGAACTTTTCTCAAAGGCGATGGTAGAGGAAATTTTAAAACAGTCAAACATTCAGGATTAAGTATTAAAGGTGAGATTAGAGATTTAATTACACTGAAAAAAGGTAATAAAAATAGACTTTTAGTTACTCTAAATAATGACCAAATCAAAGTACTTGAATATTAGAACGTGAGTATTATTAATTTAACTTTTTGAATAACAAGAATGTATAAAATGAAAAAGATATTAGCTTTAGCTGTTATAGTATCGTGTTTGATGTGTGCAGCGTGTAAAAAAGATGGGTTGTCAGCATACAAAGAAATGGAGTCAAAGGAGTTGGCAAAGGGTATTAGAAACGATGATTTATTTTTTGGGGTTCATTTTGGTATGTCAATGGAGGATTTTTATAGCCATTGTTACGAATTAAATAGACAAAAAATATTACGAGAGGGCGCTGGAAACATGACGGCACAATATAGAATGGATACTACTGAAATGAAATATGTTACTTATATGGATTTTTATCCTAAATTCTACCTGAATAAGATTTACTATATGCCTGTTACTTTTCAGTACATGAATTGGAATCCTTATGATAAGAAGTACTCCCCCGAGAATTTACAGGTGGATGTGCTAAAGTACATGGAGAAAAAGTATGGACAAGGTTTTATTAAAGTGGTAGATCCAAGCAAAGGAAGGGTTTTTGTTAAAGTTGACGGCAATCGACGTATTTCTATTACTATGGACATAGAAAGAGATGTTTTAGTCAAAATAGTTGACTTGACCGTAGCAAAACAGCTCGGAGAAAAGGTATGGAAAGATGAATGGTAATGTTAATTTTCAAACATATCCAATGCGTATTGGTGAAATATGCTATAAAATAGGTGTCCATTAACATAAAGAATATAGAATGTGCTCAAAATTAAGTGTTTTATCACTCTCAATTATAATTTTACTCTGTTTTGCTTGTAGAAAAGATAGCTCGATATCTCAGTCAAATCAGCTTTTTACCAAGCTCTCATCCGATAACACAGGCATCAAGTTCATCAATAAACTGGATTACGATAGAGATTTTAATATCTATAAATACCGCAATTTTTATAATGGCGGTGGTGTGGCTATTGGTGACATCAATAATGATGGCTTACCTGATGTATATATGACGTCGAATATGCACCACAACAAACTGTATTTGAATAAAGGTGATATGAAATTTGAGGATATTACAGATAAAGCAGGTTGTTCTGGGACGAAATCTTGGGCAACTGGTGTGACAATGGCTGATGTGAATGGGGACGGCTTGATGGATATTTATGTCTGTAACTCTGGTGACATAAAAGGTGGAACGCGTGAAAATGAGCTTTTTATCAATAAAGGGAATTTGCAGTTTGAAGAAAAAGCTGAGGCATATGGCTTGGCTGATAAGGGACTTTCTACGCACGCCGCTTTTTTTGATTATGATAAAGATGGCGATTTGGATTGTTACCTTTTAAATAATTCTTTTAGGGCAATTGGTAGTTTTAACCTTCAGAAAAATCTGCGAAATACGCGGGATTCGCTGGGTGGGCACAAACTTTTCAGGAATGATAGTGGGCATTTTACGGATGTTTCAGCCAAAGCAGGTATTTATGGTAGCGTTCAGGCTTTTGGTTTGGGAGTAATGGTAGGGGATATTGATAAAGATGGTTGGGAGGATATTTATGTCTGTAATGACTTTTTTGAAAGAGATTATCTATATATCAATCAAAAAAATGGCACTTTTAAAGAAGATTTTGAAAATCAATTTGGGCACTCGGGGGCTGCTTCAATGGGAGCTGATTTGGCAGATGTGAATAATGATGC
>JANMYC010000950.1:0-3131 GCA_031381715.1 Saprospiraceae bacterium | reverse complement strand
CCCTTGAGTGGTATTTTGTCCATTCACGAATGAGTGGTATTGTTCGCCATAATGCCTACCGTGAGTCATAACCACATCAATATCTTCTCCTTTTAGGAAAATAATCGGATATTCAATTTGGTCTTCACCTATTTTGCGTTGTAATAAATCAAGCAAGCCATTTTTTGAAACCAAAGTTTTGCCGTTAAAATTTAACTTCAAACCTGCATTCAAATAAGCGTAATTCCATAATTGGGATTCAATAAACTCTGCCCTGAATTTATATCCTTTAAAAATAGTAGAATCGGGCTTAAAATGTATCAAAGTACCATTTGGTTCATTGGTTTTACCCAGTTTATGGTCTTTCAGAATTGCCCCACCAACGAATTCAGCCACCTTGGTTTCCCCTTCACGAAAGGCTTGAACTTTAAAATATTCCGATAATGCATTGGCAGCTTTTGTGCCTACCCCATTCAAACCTACCGATTTTTTGAACGCTTTTGAGTCAAACTTTCCACTCGTGTTGATTTGGGAAACACTGTCCACTACTTTTCCAAGTGGAATACCTCGCCCAAAATCTCGCACGGAGACAGTCCCTTCTTCAATTTTTATATCAATATTTTTACCATGCCCCATCACGAATTCGTCAATGGAGTTATCAATAATTTCTTTTAATAAAACATAAATTCCATCGTCGGGCGCAGTGCCGTCTCCCAATTTACCAATGTACATACCAGGGCGCAAACGAATATGTTCTTTCCAGTCGAGCGTCCGTATATTATCGTCGTTATATTCTATTTTTGACAAATCTTGCTGATCCATTATTATTCTATTTATTTCTATTCAATTGACTATCAATTATTTATACTTAAATCATAGCTCATACTGAGGGGTAGGTCAGGATTTGTTTTTACTGATTCTTTCTTTACCCTCCTCTGTCATCGCAAAGCTACGAGTCATTTTTTTGATATAGCCCACTTTTCTAAAACGAAGTGCAGACCAATCATCATCTATTGCTACTGCTCTTACAGGTTCAAAACCCAGTTTGCCTAAAACCTCCCAACCAGTATCTCTGTTAAAATCACATTTGTAACGCTTAGATGTTCCTTTAGGATAGGCAAACCATAGCAAACCATCGCCCGTTAATTTGGAAACTGCCTGATTTGCTACGCTATCCACTTCCGCTTGTTTCGTACAAAATGCTAAAATAAACTCAGTTGTATTGACTTCTTCTAAATTATTTAAAATAGAAGTCAAGCCTTCCATTTGGCTCAAGTTAGCATCAAAACTTGGAGGCGAGTTAAGTACTACTATATTTTCAGTACTTCTGAAATTCATTTTCTTGAAAACAGCATCCATGATATAAATATAATTTTGAGGGTTAAAATTAAAAATTTAGCGTGAATTTTCCTATTTTAAAACTTTTTATTTCAATAAATAATGTTTTAAAATAAAAAGATTCATGATAAAAATTCTTAAATCTCCGCAAATATCTTAATTTTGAACTTCAAAATCAGCTTTTTTTATAAAATAAAAAACAAAATGTCTGAAAAAAGAAATGCTGGACTCACGTTCATTTTCATTACACTCCTCATAGATGTCACTGGGTTCGGTATTATTATCCCCATTTTACCTCAGCTTATATCCGAATTAGTCAGTGGTGATTTGAGTACAGCCTCACGTTGGGGTGGGCTTTTGATGTTTATTTTTGCTATTATGCAGTTTATCTGTGCGCCTATTATGGGCGGATTGAGTGATATGTATGGTAGAAGACCTGTTTTATTGGCATCCCTTTTTGCATTTGCACTCGATTTTATTTTGCAAGGTTTAGCTCCAACAATCTGGTGGCTTTTTGTAGGTCGAATGATAGCAGGTATCACCGGTGCCAGTTTTTCAACCGCGGGCGCATACATAGCCGATATAAGCGAACCTGAGAAACGTGCTCAAAATTTTGGAATCATCGGCGCTGCATTTGGCGTAGGCTTTATTTTAGGCCCCGTTCTTGGCGGTTTTTTGGGGCAATTTGGCTCGCGAGTACCGTTTTTCGCATCTGCAATATTGGCTTTTTTAAATTTCGCTTACGGCTATTTTATCTTACCCGAATCCCTAAAACCTGAAAATCGCCGCCCATTTGATTGGAAACGCGCTAATCCATTAGGCACTTTATTGAGGGTACGCCGTTACCCTGTTTTATTAAGTCTGTTGGGTGCTTTATCGTTTATGTACATTGCGGGTCACGCTAACCAAAGCACATGGTCGTATATTATGATGGATAAGTTTGGCTGGGATGCCCGCATGGTAGGTATTTCGCTGGGTTGGGTGGGGCTTACGGTAGGCATTGTTCAAGGTGGTTTGACAAGGATTATTATTCCAAAATTAGGTCAAATAAAATCTGTTTATATAGGTTTAATCCTCAGTGCAGTAGGGTTTCTACTTTTTGCCTTTGCTAACCAAAGTTGGATGGTTTTTGTATTCATGATTCCATTTGCATTGGGTGGAATAGCGGGACCCGCACTTCAAGGCGTGATGTCCAATCTGGTTCCTGCCAATGAACAAGGTGAATTACAAGGGACTTTGGCAAGCGTGATGAGCTTAACCTCTATCATTGGTCCCTTATTGATGAGCAATCTTTTTTCACATTTTACGAGACCGGGTGCAGCCACACACTTTGCGGGCGCTCCGTTTTTAGCGGGTGCCCTTTTTGCAATAATTAGTGCCTTCCTCGCTTGGCGAACGCTTTCAAGAATGTCTATTGCCCCCCCTCAGTAAATCACTGGTTTTTATAGATTATTTCACATCAAAAAGCCTAAATTTCAAAGAAATTTAGGCTTTTTGATGTGAAATAAGTAGGCGTAAAGAAATAAACCTGCCTGCCGGCAGGCAGGTGCTGCTATCGTCGGGCTGAAAATCATACAAAGTGCGGAGCAGAGCGGAGTATTTTGTATGATTTTTAGAGCCGACTTAAAAAGATAGCAGCGTTTATTTTAGCCAAACTACTTACTACATTTTACTTTAGGGACAAAGTAAAAAATAAACTACCCAACTTAACAATTCTATTTCCTTTACTCTGCGTTAAATTTCTTTTAAATAGTTCACTATTTCTCAATCAATTTGCCTTGATTAAAGAAAATATAATAGCCAATTTGGGTAGT
>JANMYC010000948.1:0-1969 GCA_031381715.1 Saprospiraceae bacterium | reverse complement strand
CCCATTATCTTCGTTGGGTAGATTCGTTTTATTTATGAAATTAAATGGGTCACGCCAATTAGAAGTGCTTAAATAAGGATGCGACTGTTTTACGTCTGTCCCTTTTCCTTCACATGGAATACCCGTATCTAAAAACGCCACTGTTACAGAGCGTTTTTGTCCAAAACCTATTCTTAAAGAAGGCTCCAAAGAGGAACACTCTTTAGGTAAATATGGAAAAGGAGGTGTTATGGGTAATGGGCTGCCATTGATTCCCGCTGTATTATCAGTTAATGTAGGTCTATTCAATACAATCTCCACTGGGATTCCACCTGTACCTACACCAGCAGTTGAACCTCGTATCCTATCCACCCCCTCTGTTCTATCTCTATAGGAGTGATAAATATCCGTTGGAATGGAGCGTGACTCTGGAAAACGCCACAATCTTGTATTGGAATAGGGTGAAACATCTATAATAGTACCACCCCAACGCCTAAAAGTATCTTGCAACCGAGCATCATAAGCACTTGGAAAAACGGCTATGACTTCAAATGTCTGGGCGTGTATGTGTTGCGGTTTTAATAGACTTAAAAAACAGAGAGCGAGTACGCCATAAAGGGTTTTCATAGTTGAATGATTTTTTGATGAGTGATTTTTTATTACAAATCAACTAAATAAAGTGGAATACGAATATAAAATAACTATTTTTAGAAGACATACCCCTCAGTATTTTAATCCAATTTTTCGATATCAAAATGCAAACGATAGAAATGGTCTGCTATTGTCACTGACTTGAAGGGACCTGCCACCATCGGACCATCTTTTGCGGGGAAACTGCGTCTGAGTTTTGATTGCCAAGCACCATTAATATAAAGAGTTTGTGTCAACTCACTATTGACTCTGACCGTTGCACCTGCACTTTCGGTATAGTCTGTACACAAATCACATGATTTATGTGCAGCGTATATGCTTGTAAAAATTTTGAGGACAATGGTTCTTTGGCGCAATTGATTATCGGGAGTCATGCCGCCTCTATCTGACAAAAAACTTGGGTCAACCGAAAAAACAACCGAACTATTCACGTTATCAATGGTCATATAATTCGTCAAAGTCGCATAATTAGCGATATTTCTTGGGGTCTTTCCTGTCCAGTTCATCATCGTAGCATTACCTGCAAAAGGATTGGGTATTTGGCGTGGATTCGTGCCGTCACCGTTCATTTCCCATAATTCGGCACGCACTGTTCCCCATACTTTTTTGCAATCATTGTTGTGTATATTCGTCAACGAAATGCCTTTTAAAGTCACTTTTACGCGTGTTTTTCCGACGGGTCTGAAATACCACCTAACAGCACTCGCATAGGGTTTTAATGATATTAGGGTATTAACAGGCGTACCGTTACTATTTCGGGCGTTTGTATTGACATTGAGTAGATGATGTTGACCATCGGGCGCATAAAAAATATAATAACCTTGCCCATTAGCTGTCGAACTGCCTTCAATGCCCAAGATAAGCCAAAGTGCCGATTTTTCATCAAAACCTGATGACAAGTAGGCTTGATCTATGTCCCTTCCGCCTGCGTTTAGATAGTGATTGTTGGCAGCACATCTTATGGTATAACCACGCGTATCCGAGCCAGATACAATCCATCTTTGGTTGGCACTATTCGGTACATTGTCCCATACTTGCACCATTCCCCGGCGTAAGTCCGCATCTAAAGCTTTTCCATTATCGAGTGAAATGATATATTCGCCTGGTTCGATAGCGCCTATTTTTGGTAATGCCAAAGCAACAATTGCGATGAATACTAAAACGATTTTTTTCATTTTCAATGATTTAAAAAAGGGAATTAAGGGATAAAGTAAAAAATAAACTACCCAACTAAGTTCTTCTATTTCCCTTACTCTACGTTAAATTGTTTTTAAATAATTCATTATTTCTCAATCAATTTGCCTTGATTAAGAAAAATATAAGAACCAATTTGGGTAGT
>JANMYC010000947.1:0-1545 GCA_031381715.1 Saprospiraceae bacterium | reverse complement strand
ACTACCCAAATTGGTTCTTATATTTTTCTTAATCAAGGCAAATTGATTGAGAAATAATGAATTATTTAAAAGCAATTTAACGCAGAGTAAGGGAAATAGAAGAACTTAGTTGGGTAGGTTATTTTTTACTTTATCCCTTATCCCTAATATTTATTCGGAAATAGTCGTTTTCTCAAATGCCTGTCCAACAAAACGCCGTTAAACAGGCTCAATATTTAAGGTTAAGCAATGTTGTTCAATAGTATGTTGAATTGCTTTATTGTTAAAACAAAGGTAGTGGAGTAAAAATGAGCGTACTACACACTTTTGGGTGATTTTACAAACGTTGGGGAAACTTTAAAAGTTTCCCCAACGTGTAAAACATATAAACGCCTACATTCCCTCCTCCCTTTCCCTCAACATATTCAAAACACCCGCAACAATTTTATTCCTTTCTTTATGGGCTTCATCAAAAGACAATTGCCCTGTTCTATCATTGAAATTGAGGTATGATAGCCTTGACAATTGAATAACCACTTCGTCATCTTCGGGGAATACCCCCCTCAGTATATTGAGGGCTTTTTCCACTTTATTATGTTCTAATAGTTCTTTTATTTGTTCAAATTTGAAAAGGCGGATTGAAGCATTTTTTAAAATATCTTTAATCGCAAAACGCTTGCGGCTTAGTTTGCATCTATCGCTTTCTGTTTCGCCATTTTGTAAATCTTGAATCAATAATTCGTATTCAAAAAAATCACCTTCTTCTTGTTTGGCTCTTTTATCTGCACAAATAGTGCAAGGACAAGGCACAAGTTTTTCTACTTTTAAATTACCGAATTTACTATTCAAATGTATTTCATCAATGGTATCCACTACTGTATTGATAAGTTCCGCTTTTTGTAATCCAAAACCAAAGATTTCAAGTTGATTGTCGGTGCTATTTTCACGGACGAATACATGACCTTGTTCGTTTTTGGTGCTGAATTGTACGGCGTCGTTCCATACTTTATCGTCTTTAATGCGTTGATGCAAGCGACAAGTCAGTTGCGTTAAAATGCCACTGGGTAAGAATCGGTAACGGTATAAAATATGCGTGGCATCACTTGGGGGTGTAAATGCTTCTGTACGGGTTGGTAAACGTTGTGGAACTATATAATCTTTGGTATTCGGGATTTCATAACAAAGATGAAATTTGACCATTAACTGCAATAATACGCCGTGCATATCCTCGTATTCTTCATTTTGCCAAATGATTTCGGCATCGGAAGCAGAGAATTTGCCGTTTTGTTTTTCAACTTTTTCAGCGTATAAAACGGCAAAAAGGGCATCAATAATCCATTTAGGTCTTAAAAATACTTGTGTTTTAAGATGCACATCATCACCGAAATGCAAAGCAATACCCAAAAGAGTAAAAGTGCGGGCATAATCATTCATCAATTCAACATCCTTAATACCTTCTGCTTTGCAGAGTGCTCTAAATTCACTAAAAGGGATAGTTTGTTTTGTTTTTGATAAAACTTCTAATTTTTCTCGCACATTGATAAAAGATACTAAATATTCTTTTTG
>JANMYC010000946.1:0-3157 GCA_031381715.1 Saprospiraceae bacterium | reverse complement strand
CACGCCCAACTTTAGGTACAAATTTTTAAGGTGTGATTTAATGGTGTTGATGGATAAAAAGAGTTCATCACAAATTTTTTGATTGGAGTAACCTTCTATCAAAAGCATCCACAAATCGTATTCTCGTTGGGTCAATACTGAGGGGTGTAATTTCTCATTTAGTTTTTCGAAGCTAAGCGTTTTAATATTCTTTTTTCTGTTTTGCCCATGGTTAAAAAGGGCAATTTCAAGCGTTGCAAACAGGTCTTTTGGATTAAAAGGCTTGACGATATAGCCCCACGGTTGCACCTGTTTTGCTTCTTGAATGGTATTTTTATCGGCATAAGAAGTTATAAAAATAAAAGGAATGTGGTACTTTTCGTTGATAATGCGCCCTAATTCAATGCCCTCTTGCCCGCCCGAAAGATTAATATCCAGCAAAGCAATATCTGGGTAAGTCGTGGATAACATATCGTGTGCCCGTGAGACTTTGTAAGCCTTTCCGCAGACAAAATAGTCCATGGATAGCAAATACGTCTCAATATCAGCCGCTATGACGGGGTCATCTTCTACTATTAAAACACGGATATTAGCCATTTTCTTTGTTTTTTATAGTTGCTTAGCTACACAGTCGCTTAGCTCCGTTTAGCCACTGATTTTACAGATATTGACAGATTTACACTGATTTTAAAAAATTACGTGTAAATCAGTGTAAAATCAGTCGGTTTCAGTGTAATCAGTGGCTAAACGGAGCGTAAGCGACTATCTGACTAAGTAATTACGTCTTTTTACCACATGAGGCACATTAGGTTTTTTATATAAGAACACATAAATTGTTGAAAATGTGGTATAATCATTTCAATATCACACCTTAAAAATCATCGTCACATGAGTCCCCATTTTATTTTCTACGGTCAATTTCGCCTCTAATTTATCCGCAAAAAGATTAATCAAATTCCAACCAAAACTTTTAGCATTCACGATAACAGTTTGAATATCTTTATCAAAACCCACCCCGTTATCGTTCACTTTAAGGGTTAAAATATCGTCCACTTTTTTCATTGAAACATTTAATTCGCCTTGTCTACTATTCGGAAAAGCATACTTTAAACTATTGGTAATCAATTCGTTGAGTATCAAACCAATCGGAACCGCTTCATCTACATCTAAGCGAACAGGGTCAATTTGGGTATGCGCTTTGACCCGATTTTCAGTAACATTATAGGTCTGAAAAAGGGTTTCAATCAACTTTTCAATGTACTCTTTGGCATCAATATTTTTTAAATTGTCTTCATTGTACAAGTAATTGTGAATGAGCGCCATACTTTGTACCCGCGACTGCCCTTCTTGCAAAGCCACTTGCGCCGTATCGTCTTTAACATATTTCGATTGCAGATGCAAAAGGCTTGAAATGACCTGCAAATTGTTTTTTACCCGATGGTGAATTTCACGCAATAAAAGGTCTTTTTCCTTGTAGGTTTTTGTCAAAAGAGCATTGTTTTCCGATAAAATATGCGCCTGTTTTTGCTTCAATTGGTATTGATAAAAGGCAAAACCTGCCAAGCCCGCTAAAAACAAAGCCGCCGTAATGGTTAAATATTGTACTCTTTTGGCACTATCAAGCAATTGCGCTTTCAGTTGATTGTCAGTGCTGAGGTCGCCAATAGTTTTATTTTTTTCATTCAGTTGAAATCGGCTTTCAATGGCTATAAGCGTTTCATCCTTTGATTTTTGAGCCAATGTATCATTCAAACGGTGGAAATTATCTTTGTTTTCTAAAGCCAATTCATATTGTTTATTTTTAGCGTACACCTTCGATTTTAAGTCATAAACTCTGAGCATTTGACTGACTACATTTCTGTTTTTTGCAAAAACCAAAGCCTCATCTAAATTTTTAATCGCCGCTGCATATTGATTGTTGATAAAATAATAGGTGCCCCATTGTATTTTTAAATCGTTGGATACTGAGGGGTCATTGATTTTTTTCAAATGATTGTCCAATTCTGTCAAATAATAAAAGGCTTCTTTGGGCTTATTTTGTTGCAAATATATATCCGTTAGCTGTGTCAAAGCCTTCTGCTTACTATTGGGGTTTGTTGAGCTGTACGTTTTATCGAAGGCGTCTTTTACAATACTAATGGCTTTTACAGTATCTTTTTGCGCCATGTAAATGTCAGATAAATGAATAGCCGTGGAAACTTGCGCTATTTGTAAATTGTACTTTTGGCAAGTATCCATCGCCCGCATGAGATACGTTTGTGCCTTATCATAATTTTTGAGTGTAATGTGCACAAAGCCAATTTCATTTAAATATTCAACAGTCCTCGTAGGTGCTTCGCTTAATTCTCTATCGTAATCCAACACTTTTGTTAAATACATCAACGCGCCTTGATTGTCGCCATTTTTTTTATAAAATTTAGCTAAGAAAAAATAATAATACTTAGCTGCGTTTTTATCATTTATATCGAGGATATTCTGGGCTTTATTGAAACAAAAAAGAGCCGAATCTATCTTGCCAAGCGTTAAAAAAGAATTCGCTAAATCGGTATAAGACAATACTAAAGGAGCATTTTTATTCATTTTTGAAGCAAATTCAACCTTTTTTAAATACCATTGATGGATGGGTTTGCCATTGGGTCGGAGAGTATAAAATTGGGTCAATGACTTGCATTGATTATACGCGAGCGAATCCAAGCCCCCCTTTTCAGCTACCGCAATAGTCTCAATAAAAGTCTTTTCAACGGCATCAAAATCCCTTAGCTTCATATGCAAATCCGCTTTTTGTTGCAGCAATAGCAGCAAAGTACTTAAAGTAGATGGTGCATTACCTTGCTTTCGATAAGCCTCTATTTGCTTATCAATATCCACAATCTTTAATTTAATTTCTTCGGTATTGCTGTTGGCGTGTTTATTCAGGCTGTCGCCGTTTTGTCCTTGCAGCGAGTGCGTAAAAAGGCATACAATCAAAAGGCAGATGGTTCTCATAGGCTTAGAATTAAGAAATTGATAAGACTTAAAAATACAAATATCCTTTTGATTTAGGGATAAAGTAAAAAATAAACTACCCAAATTGGTTCTTATATTTTTCTTAATCAAGGCAAATTGATTGAGAAATAATGAATTATTTAAAAGCAATTTAACGCAGAGTAAGGGAAATAGAAGAACTTAGTTGGGTAGG
>JANMYC010000936.1:0-2257 GCA_031381715.1 Saprospiraceae bacterium | reverse complement strand
AACGCCTTTCACAAACGCCTTTGCGTAGAGTAGGAGAGGTGGATGAAATTGCAGGATTAGCCGTCATGTTGGCAGCCCAAGCGGGTGGATTTATAACGGGTCAAAATATAATTGTGGATGGTGGCACGACAATAAGTGACGGAAATTAAGGAATGAGATAAGAATAAAAATTAATCATAAATCTGATAAAAATGGTTTTAGAATTAGCAACAATTGATATTAAACAAGGCACTAATGCCGATTTTGAAAAGAATTTGGAGCAGGCTCAATATGTCATCAGTAAATCTGAAGGTTACATTGGTCATCAGTTTCAGAAGTGTGTGGAGCGCGATAATCGCTATATTTTACTCATAAAATGGACTACTTTGGAGGCTCACACTGAGGGGTTTAGAGGTTCCGAATTATTCAAAGAGTGGCGTGCTTTGATAGGCCCATTTTTTGAAAACCCGCCTTTGGTAGAGCATTTTGAACTAAAATTTGAAATGTAAAAACCGCATAAAATGGAAAGATTTAAAGATAAAGTTTGCCTTGTTACTGGTGCTGGTTCGGGTATCGGGCGGGCAACTGCTTTAGCTTTTGGAAAAGAAGGGGCAAAAGTAGTAGTAACGGATATTAACCTCGAAAATGCTGAAAAAACAGCTGATATACTGAGGGGGTTGGGCAGTGAAACTGTTGCCGTGAAAGTAGATATTTCAAAGCGTGAAGACGTTGAAAATATGATAAAAGTCACCGTTGAAACCTTTGGAAGGTTGGATTGTGCGGTCAACTCGGCGGGTATTGCTGGCACACTTTCGTTGCCCACGCATGAATATCCTGAAGATGCTTGGTTGCAACAAATCAACATCAATTTGACGGGAACGTGGTACTGTGTGAAATACGAAATAGCTCAAATGTTGAAGCAAGGTGGCGGCAATATTGTGAACGTTTCATCCGCCGCAGGTTTGATAGGGCAACCTGAGAATGTTCCTTACGCTGCTTCAAAACACGGCGTTGTGGGCATTACCAAAACTGCTGCAATTGAGTATGCCACTAAAAATATCCGTATCAATGCCGTTTGTCCAACGGCTATTGAAACGCCGATGCTCATGGAGGGCCGTAGGAAATTAGCCCATAATCCAGAGGCTAAACAAGCAGCCATTAATTTTCAACGCATGAAACGCATGGGCCAGCCCGAAGAAGTTGCTGACGTGGCTTTATGGCTGTGCTCAAATGAATCTACCTTTATTACTGGCCATGCGATGGCTGTAGATGGTGGCGCTTTGGCATGATAAAGTTGAAAATATTTTGTTGTCAAGTCCTAAAAAGTGTTGACCGTTTTTTGAAAAAAAATTATTATTAGCAAACATTAGTTATAATATTTTGAATTGATTGTTTTTTCTTTTCACTAGCCCAAGTAACAATTAGTAAAATATCCTGCTGATGCATCTGATTGGGCGTCAATAAATGACAACTCCAGTGGGGTCTTTTATTATTATAAATGTCTACTGCTCGTTCTAATCGAGATCTCACATCTGTCAGATTTTTCATCTTTTCCCCTAAACCGAATTCATCTTTTAAGATGCCATTTACCCGCTCTGCCACTTCGTTATCATAAGGGCTACCATCTTGAGTCATACTAATGATATAGTTATTATTTTGTGCATTTGTGGTATAGACTGGGGAGCAATACTGAGAACCTCTGTCTGAATGATGAATACCTTCATGTGTATATATCCGATTTTTCATCGCTTGATTAAAGGCATCTATTATCCGTTCCTTCTTCATTTCATAGGCTACTTTGTAGCCCATTATCTTCTTTGAGTACCCGTTTGTTATCAAATGACCATACACAGTTCCTTGCTCTGTATCGAAATAAGTAATATCAGCGACCAATAGTTGTTCAGGTTTTTGAGCCACAAAGTCTGTTACTAAATTCTCATGTTCTCGCCGCCATTGACTGCTATCGGTTGTCCTAATATACTTCTTGCGCCTCATTATCAATAAGTTAGAGGCTCGTAAAGGTGAAAATAATTTATCTCGACCCACTTTCAAACCCGATTGCTCAAAGTCTTCTGCTAACAAATGATACAATTTACGAGTACCCAATCGAAGCATTTCTTGTCGTATTTCTCCCACTTTTTCCAAAACAGTGGCTTGAGTCGTTTCTTTTTGAGCAGTCTGAACACAAGTTCGTTTCTCCCCCCGAGTGCTCGGGGTGATACGCTTGTTTGCTATATCCCAAAACCTGACACGCTCTGCGAATACTCATAATCCTTTC
>JANMYC010000934.1:0-2776 GCA_031381715.1 Saprospiraceae bacterium | reverse complement strand
GTGGATTTTATTCAAACCCCTAAGAAAATAACGTCTGAAGTTGGTAAGGTTGTTCATAACCAATTTGAGAATATTCTAGATTTCTCTCATTATGGATATGATAAACGTAAAGTAAAATTAAATTTCGAAACAAATGTACAGGATAACAAGCCTTTTAGAGATATCCCAAAGATTAAAAAAGGTTTTAGGGGACAGAGAAAACATAAACCTAAAATAACAAGATATTCTATAATCTCCAAAGATGATTTCTGTCCAAAACATGAACAACACAGGTTAGAAAACTCTACTAAATCATCAAAGCGTCTTATAATTGATATTACATTTACAAGAAGCGGAGCAAAGAAATCTATTATAGAATACATAGGCGAATATGGATACTGTAGTCTTTGTAAAAAACACTATCCACCAAATAAAATTCGAGAGATCCCCTTTAGTTCTCTGTATGGATACAATTTGAAGGCTTGGTTTATATATCAAAGAATCGCTTTACAACTTTCTTATGAAAAAATTATCAGAGGTATAAATGAACTTTTCAATGAAGATATGTCTTGGTGTTATACACCTAAATTTGTTAAAGTTTTTAGCCTATTATATGAAGAAACGGAAGATATTATTGTAAAAAAACTCTTAGATAGCCCATACATTCATGTAGATGAGACACCTGTAAATATTCAAGGCATCACTCAATATATATGGGTCTTCACCAGTGAAAAATATGTAATCCTTAGACTGTCTGAAACTCGAGAAATTGAAATATCACGTAAGTTTTTAGAAAACTACAAAGGTACAATCATAACTGATTTTTATGCAGGTTATGACAGTTTAGATTGTAATCAACAAAGGTGCTGGGTACATTTTATTCGTGATTTAAATGACGCTTTGTGGAACAACCCTTTTGACAAAGAATACGAATTTTTTGTTTCAGAGGTTAGAAATTTGATTGTACCTATTCTCCAGACTGTTCATAAAAATGGTCTTAAAAAGTATTTCTTAATGAAGCATCAAAAAGAGATAGATAAGTTTTACTTCAATCATATTGACAATAAAATATATAAATCTGAACATTGTAACCTTTATCAGAAACGATTTATCCGTTATCGAAATAGCCTTTTCACTTTCGTAAAGAATGATACTATAAGTTGGCATAATAATACAGCAGAAAGGGGACTTAGGCATATCTGTAAACAACTATCAATATCAGGAAGCTTGCATAAATCACTTACACCGCATTATTTACGACTTGTAAGTATCATGCAAACTTGTCGTTTTCAGAATAAATCGTTTCTCAAATTTCTGCTTTCTAAAGAAAAAGATATTGATAATTTTGGTGTTCGTCGAAAGGGAAGTATGGAAAAAGAGTAATTTTACAAAATGAAAAACCAACACCCCTCAGTATGCTAATCAATATTTAACCAGTTTTAAAATAATCATTTAATGAGTCTTTCACCTATTAAAGTTTTAGTCGTCGGCTGCGGCAATATGGGCGCATCTCACGCTATGGCGTACCATCAAATTGACGGTTTTGAAATCTGTGGCATTGTGTCAACGGGCAAGAGTAAAGAGGTTTTAAATGAAAAACTTGGGGGCGGTTTTCCCCTTTTTTCGGATTTTACTGAGGGGTTGGCAGCAACAAAACCTGATGTCGTTTGTATCTCAACGTACCCCGATACCCATGAGCAATTTTGTGTTCAATCGCTCGAGGCGGGTTGTCATGTTTTTATTGAAAAACCCATTGCTGATACGGTAAAAGGGGCGGAAAGAGTCGTGAAAGCGGCGGTAAAAGCCAATAAAAAGGTCGTTGTGGGCTATATTTTAAGGCATCATCCATCGTGGGAAAAATTCGTGGAATTGGCTCAAACCTTAGGTAAGCCCCTCGTGATGCGCATGAATTTGAACCAACAAAGTCATGGTTATATGTGGGATGTACACCGCAATTTGATGAAAAGCCTCAGCCCAATTGTGGATTGTGGCGTGCATTACATTGATGTGATGTGTCAAATGACGCGCTCAAAACCCGTGCAAGTAACAGCCATCGGCGCGCGATTGACGGAGGATATTCCCGAAGGAAATTATAATTATGGGCAATTACAAATCAAATTTGAAGATGGTTCGGTGGGGTGGTACGAAGCAGGTTGGGGCCCCATGATGAGTGAAACGGCGTTTTTTGTAAAAGACGTGATTGGGCCTAAAGGCTGTGTTTCAATTGTGGCAAAAGATGCGGGTGCGAGCGGTAAGTCCGATAACGTTGATTCTCATACTAAAACGGAATCGCTCCGCTATCACCACGCGGATATTGATGCGCAAAACAATTTCACCAAAGCGGATGAATGGATTAACCTCAGCGATGAACCCGATCACCAAGAGCTGTGCAATCGAGAACAACGTTATTTTTTAAAAGCCATAAAAGAGGATATCGACTTGACTGACCACATGGCGGATGCAGTGAATAGCCTTAAAATTGCCTTTGCTTGTGATGAATCGGTGCGCACAGGGCAAGTTGTGAAAGTGTAAAAGTGGGTTTTATACTGAGGGGGTACTCGTGTCACCGCTTCGTGCGGTGGAACGGATATTTATCTGAATTTTAATATTAAAATATCATACTAACCATGCCACTCCGAGTATTCAGGATGACATGGGTTAAGTAATAATTTCATCTTTCATCAAATCAAACAAGTCTATGAAAAAATCATCTTTACTTTTAAGTTTTGTGTTATTGATTTCAAGCCAAATACTGGCTCAAAAAGCGACTGATGCGGAGAAAAAGCAAATTATCAGC
>JANMYC010000905.1:0-5888 GCA_031381715.1 Saprospiraceae bacterium | reverse complement strand
ATAGAGATAATAGACTTTTTGATATTAGATATTGATTTTCAATGTTTAAACATTTTATTATCGTTTGCTGTCTAATATGTTTAAATATCTTTTAAAAATTAAAACGTTCTAAAATGAGCAAAGTTTTTATTTTATTTTATGTATTTGTGGCAAGTATGATGGGTTATTTTAAAACAAATAACGCCACACCTCAGCCTAACAGCATACCAATGTGCCACGCAGTGCCGCCTGACGATATGAAAGCATTTGCTCTCGATCCTGCATTTCAAGCATTGCACCCTGCGCCTCTAACTCTGGTGTACGATGCAATGGGTACAGACATTACTTTTAAAACGCCTAATGGGGTAGATGCTAAAGGGTATTTGATAAAAGCTAAAAAGAAATCTAAAAAATGGCTTTTTGTGTATCAAGAGTGGTGGGGGATGAATGAATATATCAAACGCCAATCCGATACTTTTTACAAGGATTTGGGTGGAGATGTGAACGTATTAGCACTCGATATGTACGATGGCAAATCAACATCTGACCCACAAGAAGCAGGTAAATTAATGTCTGCTACAAAAGATGCTCGTTTGGAAAGTATCATGAAAGGCGGTTTTGAGTATGCAGGTAAAAAAGCTAAAGTTGCCAACGTTGGTTGGTGTTTTGGTGGAGGATTGTCATTGAAATCTGCTCTTTTGGGTGGTAAAAATACAGTTGGTTCAGTGATGTACTACGGTATGCCCGTGAAAGATGTTGAAAAGTTAAAAACTTTGAATTGTGATGTTTTAGGCTTATTTGCTACCGAAACCCGCATTTCAAAAGAAGTAATTGAAGAATTTGCCGCTAATATGAAAACAGCGGGCAAAGGCTTGAATTATAAAATTTTTGGTGGTGTACACGGTTTTGCTAATCCATCGAATCCAAAATATGACGAAGCCCTTTCAAAAGAGGCTTATGGAATGGCTTTGACTTATTTGAAAGGAAAGTTTTAACAACCTTAAACTTAGTTCAATTCCGAGAATCGGAATTGAACTAAGTTACCTTACCCCCTCAGTATTGAGGAGTTTTGAGTTATGTTTTAAGAGTTTTGAGTGAAATTAACTCAAAACTTTAAACTCAAAACTTCCCAATACTGAGGGGGTATTTTATTATATCAACGTCTATATTATAAAGAAAACAAAATGAGACCCTCAACGGCAAGAATTTTTATCCTCTCTACAATCCTACTTTTAAATTTCACCGTTTTAAATGCTCAAAAAGGTATTTTAAAAGGTAAAATAATTGATGCACAAACCAGTGCCCCGCTCAGCTATGCGAGTATTCGAGTATTTAAAAATGCGGATAGCAGCTTGATTGCGGGAGCTATTACTGATGAAAAAGGCTTGTTTTCGGTTGAAACGCCGATGGGACAATTTTACGCAATAGTCGATTTTATAGGGTATAAAGCCTCTAAAATGCCGAGTTTTAGCATTTCAAAAGAACAATCCACTTATGATACGGGTACGGTGAAATTGTCATCGGGTGCTAATACGCTCGATGAAGTGGTAGTGCAAGCTGAAAAAAGCACAATGGAATTATCATTGGATAAAAAGATATTTAATGTCGGTAAAGACCTTGCGAATGCGGGTGGTTCAGCAACGGATATTTTGAGCAATATCCCCTCAGTATCAGTGGACGTGGAGGGCAATGTGAAGTTGAGAGGCAGTGATAATGTGAGGATTTTGATAGATGGGAAGCCTTCGGGTTTGGTGAGTTTTAAAGGCGCAGCGGGGTTGCAACAATTACAGGGTAGTCAAATTGAAAGGGTGGAAATTATCACCAACCCTTCGGCTCGATACGAAGCGGAAGGTATGTCAGGCATCATCAATATCGTTTTAAAAAAACAGCAGAAACAGGGTGTCAATGGCTCTTTTGAAATAATAACGGGCAACCCGATGAATTATGGATTAGGGGCGAATATCAATTATAGACATAAAAAAGTGAATTTTTTCGTCAATTATGGTATTGCTTATCGCAAAAATCCGGGTAAAGGTGCGCAGTATCAAGAGGTGTATTCGCATGATACAACTTTTATCACCGAGATGACGAGAGAGGGGGCGGCTACGGGTTTTTACAATAATATCAGAGGTGGATTGGACTATTTTTTTAATGATAAAAACACATTGACCGCAGCTTATCTTTTGAAGCGGAGTGATGTGCGCCGCATTACGGATTTTGTTTATAAAGATTATCTTTTTAAAACGGATAATCTGAAAGTAACGACGATGCGCCAACAAGACGAAAAAGAACATGAGCCGAATGCAGAATACAGTTTGACCTATAAAAAAACGTATAACAAAAAAGGTCAAGAATTGACGGCTGACCTTCGTTATTTGGATTATTGGGAGCGTTCAGACCAAATTTACCCTCAAACAAGTTTTTTCGCTGATGGTTCTGTGAATCCAGCGAATACAAAAGTGCAAAAAGCCTTGAATGATGAATTTGAAAAGCAGTATCTATTTCAATTGGATTATGTGCAACCGATTGGTAAAGAAGGTAAATTTGAAACGGGATTGAGGAGCACTTTTAGGCACATGATTAATGATTTTACGGTGACTGAGCGCAACGCACAAGGCGTGTTCGATGTGCTTCCGAACTTGAAAAATTATTTCACTTACGATGAAAATATTCACGCTGGATATGCTATTTTAGGCAATAAAAAAGGTAAAATTTCATATCAAGTAGGGGTGAGAGCAGAGATTACGGATGTGGTAACGAAGTTCCAATTTACGAATCAACAGAACCCTCGCAAGTATGCGAATTTGTTTCCAAGTGCACATTTTACATATCAATTGCCTAAAGAAAATGCGCTACAAATCAGTTACAGCCGACGAGTGCGCCGCTCAAGATATGATGAGTTGAACCCGTTTGTGACCTTTAGTGATAACCGTAACTTTTTTTCGGGCAATCCTGATTTGAATCCCGAATTTAGCAATGCTTTTGAATTGGGACATATTAAGTATTTTGAAAAAGGTTCGCTGAGTTCTTCAATTTATTATCGGCATACTGATGATAAAATATTGGGTATTCGTCGGGTTGATAGCTTGGGTTACGCTAAAACCCGCCCCGAAAATTTTGCGGTTGAAGATGCTTATGGTGCGGAGTTTACAAGCCAATATGCACCCTTTAAATGGTGGAAAATGGATTATAGCTTCAATTTTTTTAGAGCCATAACGGATGGAGGGAATATTGATGCGGCATTTCAAAGCGATACGTACAGTTGGTTTACGCGCTTTACTTCAAGATTTACACTGCCACACAATATTGATTTTCAGATGCGAGTAAATTACGAAGCACCTCAAAAAACGCCGCAAGGGACTCGTAAATCAGTGTATTATGTGGATTTGGGCATGAATAAAGACGTTTTTAAAGGTAAGGGAACGATTACGTTGAATGTGTCAGATTTGTTCAATTCACGCCGAAACCGCTTTATTACTGAGGGGGTCAACTTTTATACCGAAGGAAATTTCTTGGGTCGCCGTCGCCAGATTAATCTGACATTTAATTATCGCTTGGATTCTTCAAGTAAAAAAACGAAGAGTTTGATAAGTGATGAGGGGTAAACTATATTAAATCGGACTTTAAATCCTTCATCAAATCGTCTTTATCATCGGGCGTAATCACAATTTTATTATCAGAAGTGGTAATAAGCACATAATCGTGCCTTTTAGTAGCATACCAAGTCATAGAACCAATTGCATTATTGTAATATTTTCCAAAATAACCGAAAAAACCGCCCACGCCAAAAGTGCGGATACTCCATTTTAAACCTTCAATGGACTCGGTTTTTAGGATGTCTTTCCTCGCTATTTTTACTTCTCCGATGGGTCTTTTTACTATAAAATCTGTTTCAGAGGTAGTGTAATATCTCGGACTATACAGGTAGCTGATGAATAATGAGAGAGATAAAATAATTGTGAAAGGGAAAAATTGAACCCATGCAGATACTAAAATCCCAATAAAAGTGATTGCTGTTGCAATTTCGGCCATCCTATCAAGCGAAGCAGTGTATTTTTTCATTTTTAAGAATTGAATTTAGGTTTTTAAATTTGACAGTAAATGTAAAAAATGTAAACCAATTTTCAAAATATTATGCCCCCTCAGTATTATATTCTTAGGATTCCTTTTCTGCCAGAGATTTTATCAAAAGAATGAAATATATTTACAGATAATACAAATTTTACTGAAATTGCGTTTCTTTCGTAAAAGCGTGCGTATTATTATATTCAATGTTCAAATCGACCATTGGAAACGAGGTAAAAAATTCATTTAAATAATAGGAATCATAGTATGGCTAATCTGAATACTAAAATTAATGAGTCAAACACTTACGATGTCATTGTTATTGGCTCGGGTATGAGTGGTGGTTGGGCGGCTAAAGAATTCGCAGAGAAGGGCTTAAAAACGCTGGTGCTTGAAAAGGGGCGCATGGTCAATCATGTTGAGGATTATCCAACCATGCTACAAGATACTTGGGATATGCCACATCGGGGTGCTTTGACTGACCAAGACTTAAAGGATTATCATATTCAAGTGCGCAGTGGTTTTGTGGGCGAAGCGACTAAGCATTTTTTTACAAAAGATGTAAATGACCCGTATATTGAAAAAAAACGCTTTGATTGGATTAGAGGAAATCACGTAGGTGGGCGTTCCATCACGTGGGGTAAACAGGTATACCGCTGGAGCGAAATGGATTTTGAAGCCAACGCAAAAGAGGGTATTGGGGTTGACTGGCCGATTCGATATAAAGATTTGGAATCATGGTACACGTATGTTGAGAAATTTGTGGGGGTAAGTGGTGAAAAACTGGGGCTTCCACATTTGCCCGTTTTCTATTTTTTACCGCCAATGGAGCTGAATTTTCTTGAAAAACATTTCAGAAAATAAATGTAAACCAAATTTAAACGCCCGGTGACCATTGGTCGTGTAGCACACTTAACGGAGCCGAAGCCGTGGCATTTGGAATTGGGTAGAGGGCAGTGTCAGAATCGGAATCGTTGTTCAAGGGGGTGCCCTTATGGTGCCTATTTTAGCAGCAATTCAGCGACTTTACCGGCGGCAAATAGGACGGGTAATTTCGCGATTAGACCCAATTCGGTGGTTCATTCCATTATTTTGGACGCTAAAAAGAAGCGGGCAAAAGGCGTGAAAGTGATTGATAGTGAAACGAAAAAAGAGATTGATTTCTACGCAAAAGTGGTATTCTGTTGTGCTTCTACTTTGGGTACGACCCAGATTTTGTTGAATTCAAAATCCGAGCGCTTCCCGAATGGTTTGGGCAATGATAGTGGTGAATTAGGGCATAACTTGATGGATCATCACTACCATGTGGGGGCAATGGGCTCTTATGAGGGCATGCAAGATGAATATTATAAAGGTCGCCGACCAAATGGTCTTTTCATTCCACGTTATGTGAATTTGGATGAAAAAACTAAAAATCCAAATTTCTTAAGAGGTTACGATTTCCAAGGCAGTGCAAGTCGCAGCGACTGGGGAAGTGGTAATAATACTGAGGGGGTCGGTGCTGCGTTCAAGGATTCGCTTTTCAAACCGGGCAGTTGGAGTATGGCGATTATGGGTTTCGGTGAAGTACTGCCTTATCATGAAAACAAGGTTGAACTGGATCTTGAAAAGAAAGACCAATGGGGTATTCCATTGCTTGTTTTTGATGCTGAATTGAAGGATAATGAGCGTAAAATGCGTCAGCAAATCAAAAAAGATGCAGTTGAAATGCTCGAAGCTGCGGGTATGAAAAATGTCAATGGATTTGACAATGCAGGTGGATTGGGTAATGGTGTCCATGAAATGGGCACTGCCCGCATGGGCAAAGACCCGAAAACCTCAGTTTTAAATGGCAATAATCAAAT
>JANMYC010000894.1:0-6134 GCA_031381715.1 Saprospiraceae bacterium | reverse complement strand
TCGCATCTTTATGGGCTTAAAGATGGCTTGTCGCACCGCCAAGTCAATGATATTTTAGAAGATAAACGGGGGTTTATTTGGGTGGCTACACCTTCGGGCTTAAACCGCTTCGATGGCTATATATTTCGCATTTTTGGACGCGAAGACGGGCTGCTTTCTGACCAAATTGAGCATATTTTTGAAGATGCATATGGGTTGATTTGGGTGTTTTACCCAAAATCCATCGGAGCGATTGAAATTATTGACCCCCTCAGTAATAAGGTCTTCTCTTTTAATGAAAAGTACGGTAAAAGCCTGCCCAACGGTTTTAAAGATAAAATCGGAAAGCCCATTTTGACTAAAGACTCTACTTTGTATTGGGCTGATGCTAAGGGTTTTATTACATTTCATCCGAAGCGAGGATATCAGTCGGTAGTTATGAAAGCACTTGGTGATTCGGCAATTTTCACAATAAATTTTGTTTCCAATCGAAAAACAGTGTGGGGCATCATTGGTAATAATCGACTTGTGGAAGTGGGTTTGGATGGGCAGATTTTACAAGAAATGCGTCATGAAAAGTATGGAATCAGCTTTGTCAATCCCGCAAAATCTACCGAAGGTATAGTGAATTATTACAGTTTGCTGGGCAGTGATGACCATCCTGAAAAGTGCGTGCGGGTTTCACCCAATAATAAAACGGACATTATTCCAGTTGCCGATATGTTGCCCAATCTGGCTTTCAAAGTCTCTTCCGCTTCATACGAAAAACTGTTTGACGGCAAGCTAATTTTCTCTGATTTTCGCCTTTTTGATACCGAAAAACAAACACTTTTACACGATTTCAAGGATATGTACCCTGAATTGAAACGAACACCTAAATTGGTGGTAATAGATTCCTTTGAAAAGATTTGGGTCGGTACTGATTTTGGTTTATTGTTGATTGACATACATAAAAATCGGTTTAAACGCTTACTTTTTCAAGCAGATGCAACAAAAAAAGGCAGTTCAACTCGGGGGATTTTGGAAAAAGGGCAAGAATTGTTCATCAATACTGAGGGGGGTATTTTTTGGGGCGATAAAAAAACGGGCAATTTTCAAAAATATCCCGCATTTTTTCAAAAAGCCTCTAATCCATTGGGTACTTTTTGGTATGCTTTGTCGAGCGATAAGTTTACTAATATTTTTGCGGGTTCAGAGTTTGGGTTGAGCGATCTTACACCCGATGCAACATCAAAGCACGAAGAATTATCCCGTAATATTTTCGTTCCGTGGACTATTTTCCCCGATACCCAGCAACGCCTTTGGATTGGCACTTTTAAAGATGGCTTGTCTATCTATAATCGGGCAACTAAACAACTCGATACTTTTGACAAATACAATGGTTTTGAGGAATTAAAATCGGCGGGCATCATTCATATTCAAGCCGACCGAAGTGGTCAGATTTGGCTTTGCGCGACAACGGGTTTTTACAAATTAGACTTTGAAAAAGGCATTCTTGAAAGGCATTGGATGGGCGGTAAAGGCGTATTATACTTGCCTCACAACAATATTTACCATTTTTATGAGGATAAAGAGGGTGTTTTTTGGCTTGCATCGGGTGGTGGTGGCCTTATTAAATGGGATAAAAAAACGGGGCAAACAAAGCAGTTTTCAAGAAAAGCGGGCTTGCCTAATAATACAATTTATGCGGTTTACGAAGACAAACATGAGCATCTTTGGTTGCCGAGCGACTACGGTATTATACAATTTGATAAAAATAGGGGGCAAGTACGCCGCATTTATTTGACTGAAGATGGCATTACGCATCCCGAATTTAACCGCATTTCGCATTATCGGGGTGCCGATAGCACGCTGTATTTTGGCGGTCTCAATGGTGTTACGGCTTTTAATCCTAATGATTTTTATGCCACCGAAGTAGCGACCAACCTCCCTTTGGTAATCACTAATTTTCAACAATTTGACGGCAATAGCAATCAATTAAAGGATAAAACAGGCGATTTACTCGCTAAAAACGAAATCATACTTCATCCTGACGACCGTTTTTTCAACCTCGAATTTGCCCTTTTGAGTTTTAATCAAATTGATAAAATTCAATATGCGTATAAAATTGATGGCATTGACGCCGATTGGAATTATCAAAATGAGCCAAGGCTGCGCATCAGTCGTTTGACTTATGGTACACATACATTGCACATACGGGGGCAAGCCGCCAATGGACTTTGGGGCAGCAATGAACTGACGATTAAGGTCAGCGTTTTACGGCCTTTTTATTTGCAGTTTTGGTTTATAGCATTGATTTTAGCCGTTATTTTAGGGGCTATTTGGTATATATTTAAATGGAGAACACAAGATTTACAAAAAAATCAAGAACGTCTTGAAAAAGAAGTGACCCGACAAACCGAAAAAATACAAGGGCAAACCGAAGAATTGCGGCAATTAGACAGCTCAAAAACACGACTTTATACCAATATTACCCACGAGTTTCGCACGCCCTTGACCGTTATCATGGGCATGGCTGATAATATCAGCGGACACGAAACCGAGCGCACTTTGATACAACGCAACAGCAATAATTTATTGAGGCTCATCAATCAATTACTCGACCTTTCTAAATTGGACAGTGGCACTTTGAAACTCAATAATGTACATGCCGACATCATTCAATATCTGCAATACCTTACGGAATCCTTTTATTCGATGGCAAAGGAAAAAAACATCAATTTGACTTTTTATGCCGAAACCAAAGAACTCGTGATGGATTTTGATGAAAATAAAATCCAACATATCATCTATAATTTGTTGTCAAATGCCATAAAATTTACCAATAATGGTGGAAAAGTCATCATGCACGCCCTACAAATCGAACAAGAAAGGCAGTTCTTTTTGAAACTAAAAGTACAGGATACCGGTGTAGGCATCGATGAAAAAGAGCGGGCTTTTATCTTCGATAGATTTTACCAAGCGGACAGTTCTAATATGAATAAAAGCGGTGGCACTGGCATCGGCTTAGCCCTTACAAAAGAATTGATTGAGCGCATGGAAGGCACTATTGAACTTGATAGTAACCTTGGGCAAGGCACATCTTTCACGATTTTGCTACCCGTCAAACATGAAATGGAGGTAAAAACGAGGGCTTTTAACAGGTATGAGCTGGTGAAATTGGAAAAAATACCCACAGAAGTTGAGGAAAATATTATTCAAACTATTGCCACCCAAGATGAGGAAAAACCCTTGTTGCTTATCATTGAAGACAACCACGATGTTGTTTTTTATATGAAAACCATCTTGCAGGACAGTTACGATATACGAGTCGCAAGGCACGGTCAAGAAGGCATAGATATGGCTTTTGACTGTGTGCCCGACATCATCATCAGCGATGTGATGATGCCCGAAAAAACCGGCTATGAAGTCTGCCAAACCTTGAAAATGGATGAACGCACAAGCCATATTCCCATTATTTTACTCACCGCAAAAAGCACCGTGGAAGATAAAATCGCGGGGCTTAAAGTCGGGGCGGATGCGTATTTGATGAAACCTTTTCACAAAGAAGAACTCTTTGTGCGCTTAGAAAAATTGTTGGAACTGCGACAGGCTTTACAAAAACACAATACTGCATTTGAAACGACACCCCCCTCAGTAAAAACAATAAATTTGGAGAAAAAAGAGCCCAGTTTAGACGATATTT
Organism: Saprospiraceae bacterium; assembly: GCA_031381715.1. Classification (GTDB taxonomy): domain Bacteria; phylum Bacteroidota; class Bacteroidia; order Chitinophagales; family Saprospiraceae; genus JAAFJT01. The sequence goes on along the minus strand of JANMYC010000894.1, from coordinate 2,470 downwards.
TTCTCCAAAAAATACGGCAAGCCATTGAGAAGGGTATGGGTGATACTCAGCTTGGGATTCTGCAATTATGCCGAGCTGTCAACCTCAGTCACACGCAGGTTTTTAGAAAACTCAAGGCTATAACAGGTGAAAATCCAACGCTCTATATCCGTAAAATGCGCCTACAAAAAGCCTTAACTTTATTGAAAACCACCGAACTCAATATTTCAGAAATCGCCTACGAAACAGGTTTTTCTGACCCTAATTATTTTTCGCGGGCTTTTAATGAAGAATTTGGCGTAACACCCAGTGCAATGCGTAAGTAATTGAAAATCAAATACTTAGGACGTGTGTTGTTTTAAATACTTTAAAAAGTCCTACTATTTTTTAGAATTATGCAATGGTAGTCCTATTATTTGCAATCGTAGTGCGGTAGGAAATCAAGAAATAAACTCAATTTTGTAGAATTAAAACCACAGCTAAACTTTATCAGAGCATCCCAAATTCAAAGCTCCATTCGTCTTCGATCTCTCAAAACAATATTATATAGTATCTATTAAAAAATGACTTCGTCATTATTATTCAATATTTGTTAACCCTAATTATTACCACCAAATTCTTTTTCAATTTTAAAAAACCAAGTAAAAATGAAAAAATCAAACCTCTGCGCCGTGCTCACAGCGTGTATTGCTCTCTTTGCATCCTGCAATCAAGCCCCTAAGCCAGTCGCTATTGCTGAACCCGTCAAACCTGACCTTGCTCAAATTCGCACGGATATAAAAGCGATAGAAACTGCTTTTTGTGCCGCGTGGAATGCTAAAAACGCCGACGCAGCTCTTACTTATTACGCCGATGATGCCCAAAGCCTGTTCGATAAAATGCCCACCTTAGTAGGTAAGGCAGGTATTCGAAAGCATTTGGAAGAAGATTTTGCCAATAACAAAACCAATCAAAGCCTTATCACCGAAGTTGTAGAAGTCTTTGCTGATGGCAATTTAGTTGTCGAGGTGGCGACGGCATCTGCTAGAGAAACGTCTGGTAAAATCGTGCCTTGGGGCAGGTTTATGGCAGTATTTGAAAAACGAAATGGCAAATACGTCTGCATTAGAGACATTAACAATGATGTCAAAAAATAGTACCCTTCAGTAAAAACGTTGAAAACAAACTTTTTTATCATTTAAAATTATTAATCAAATGAAAAACAATCTTTTCGGCCCCGCTTTTAAAGCCTTGGCCACCGTTATTCTTTGCTTTTTATGCACTGCGATGAGCTTCGCTCAAACGCCCGCTTCAAATGAACCCGTTTACCTCCTTCGCGAATACATGAAAGTCGAGCCGGGCATGGAAGCCGATTATCTCAAAGTCGAAGCTGTTTGGAAGAAAGTTCACGATAGACGCAAGGCGGAAGGTAAAATCCACAATTGGAATTTATCGCGCCGTGTTTTCCCAAGTGGTGCGAATCAAGATTATGACTACATGACGGTCACATCGTTCAAAAGCGGCAAAGAACTCGATGAAGCCAACAATATGACTTGGGATTATATCAAAAAAGGCATGTCGGAGGAAGATATTGCGATTGCCAACAACACGGGGAAAACGCGTAAAATCGTTAATCGGCAATTGGATATGCTATTGGAAAGCGTACAAGCACCCGAACAAATGCGCTATTTTGAAATAACCAATATGAACGTGAGTGGTGCAAACAGTGATGAAATGGAGAAAATGGAAAAGGAGATGAAGGCTGTTTTTCAAGAAGCCATCAATGCCAAAAACATAACAGGTTGGCGTTTTGGAAAACGTATTTATCCACGCAGTCCAAATGCGGGTAGTTATTACAGGATTCAAAACACCACTTCAATGGATGATATGCTCAAAGCTAAATCAAGTGGTTTTGTCAAAACGGCTTACAAAAAAGTCTATCCCGCAAAGGATGTCAATGCGGTTTGGAAACGGTTTGCAGAAATCTCAACGTCACTCGATACGGAATTATGGGAACGGGTGGATTCGACAAAGTGATACCCCTCAGTATTCTCAATAAAAAATTCAAGTTTAACTCTTTAATTTAAGAAAAATGAAAAATGTGTTCTTGTTGCTTATTGTAACGCTCCTTTTCACAACGCCCAACTCTGCTCTTGCTCAAACACCCGCTGCGGCGCCTAGGGGCTATCTTGTCATGGGTTTCATAAAAGTCGCACCCAATATGAATGATGACTACTTAAAAATGGAAAAAGCATACAAAAAACTCCATACCGCAAGGAAAAAAGAAGGCAAAATGGACGATTGGACTTTATGGAGAGTTGTCTCACCGTCAGGTTCGGCAACGGAGTACAACTATGTGACCCACAATCGCTTCTTGGGCGATGACCAATACGCAAATTATGTCGAAGGTAAATTTATGCCCGAAAATTGGGAATCGTTACTCACTGCCGAAGAAGTCGCTCTGGTGAAACGAGCAAGAGAAATAAGAACAATCGTCAAAAACGAGGTTTGG
>JANMYC010000887.1:0-1518 GCA_031381715.1 Saprospiraceae bacterium | reverse complement strand
CCAAAAAATAAACCCTTGTTAGCAATACCTAAATGCTTACTCAGGTCAGGAATAAGGCATAATATACTGCCCGACGCAAATGATACTAAAAGTTGTACCCAAAAGGTAGGCATTGCTTTGGGTTCAAATATTTCAGTACGGTTGATTTTCAGTAAATTAAAAGAGAATGGGCGAGTGTTTTCAAGCGTTTCGTTCATGTTTTTAACTAAAATGACGACTGAAAGAAGAGCAAAAACAGATGAAACCATGAACATGGTATTTATCCCTAACCCCTCAGTAACAGAGCTGCCAATGACGGGCGCAATGCTCATGCCGATACTGCTGCTCATGCCCAATATACTCATCGCTTCTCCTCTTCGATGAAATGGCACGACATCTGCTACATAAGCGGATGTGGCAGTAGGTTTGAAACCTGTGGAAAAACCATGGAACAGACGCAATAATAAGAAACCTGTTACCGTTGTCAATATTGGATAGAGTGCGCTGCATATGACACACACAAGCGACCCAAAAACCATAATTGGCACTCTCCCAATGGTATCTGTTAGCTTGCCACTGAATGGACGTGAAATGCCAGCAGTGAGTGTAAATAAAGCTAAGATTAGACCTTTGTACTCAGCGCCACCCAAAGAAGTAAGGTGGTCGGGTAATTCGGGGAGAAGCATCTGAAAGCTGGCGGAGAAAAGGAAATTGCTCGCACAGAGTAACCAAAATTGGAGGTTGTAAAGTCGGGTGGTGGTAGTATCCATGTAGCAAAATTAACTATAAAATATAGAAACAGCTAATTTCGGCGGATTTATTGAATGGATACTAAGGGATAGTTTATTTTTTAAAATTACCTCATTTTTTGGTGGGTTACGATTAAGAATTTTAATTAAAATAAAAGTTTTATCACAAAATATTATTTGGTTTTGCCCTTTTTATTTTTAGAAATGCTTTGAATCTTATTTTAACACAAAGTTAACTGGTAAATTACGAACCAAATATGCAATTTTGTGGTCTATATATGAGAAGAGTTTGTTTATTTTTATACATTCTTGTTGTTTAGTTAAGCATCCGTCCCGAAGACCTCGGGACGGTTTTTTTTTGAATAGGCGTATAACCAAACATCCCCTTTTTAGTGGATACTATTTTAAATAATATTTTTATTTAAAAATGTTTGACAATTTAAACTCTATGACATATATTTGCACCGCTTTATTAAAAAAGAGTAATTCTTTTAAATATTAAATCTATTTGGAGGGATGGGTGAGTGGCTGAAACCACCAGTTTGCTAAACTGACGTACGGGTAACTGTACCGAGGGTTCGAATCCCTCTCTCTCCGCATCTTTCTTGATAGATAGATTTAAAAACTGAAGAGTATAGCGTATTTCAGTGGCGCATCTTAATTGAAGAATTAAGAATACTCTAAGTCAAGCAATTAGTTCGGGGTGTAGCGCAGCCCGGTTAGCGCACCTGCTTTGGGAGCAGGGGGTCCCAAGTTCGAATCTTGGTACCCCGACAAATTTTTTACATAA
>JANMYC010000861.1:0-2251 GCA_031381715.1 Saprospiraceae bacterium | reverse complement strand
ACACAGTTTTGATGCTCAATGGTTTTCGATGAAAGAGCTACCCGAGATGCTTTTTGACCATACCGAAATGGTGAATATGGCGATTGAAAGATTGCGGTATAAAGCGGCTTTTCATCCTATTGGTTTTGAATTGTTGCCCGAAAAATTCACGATTCCGCAATTGCAAAACCTCTATGAGGCGATTTATGGGACTGGGATGGATAAACGCAATTTTAGCCGTAAAATAATGTCCACCAAATTACTCATCAAATTAAAAGAAAAGCAAAAAGGGAGCTCTAAAAAAGGAGCCTATTTGTATCAAATTGACATGAGTCGCTACAAATCCATGATGAATTCTTTTCTAAATTTTGTCACTAATCCTGAAGTGATGGTTTAGAGTTTTTAAATGACTTTTAGCTAATTTAGGTTCAAATTTAGTGATTGAACCAAGTTGTTTTTATAGTGTTTATTTTAAATGGCTAACCCCCTCAGTATTTTAACTAAACTTTGTATAATAATAAAAACTTGACTAACGTGAAGAAGACTCATTTGCTTTGCATTCTTTTTTCTACAATGCTCTTTTCGTCGTATTCGTTTGCTCAAAAACGCATCCTTGTATTTTCAAAAACGGCTGGTTTTCGCCATAATTCTATTGAACCGGGTCAGAAATTCTTTTTTGATTTAGGTAAAAAGCAAGGTTTTGAAGTAGATACGACCGAGAACGCTGAAAAATTCAATGAAGAAAACCTTAAAAAATACAACGCTGTTGTTTGGCTCAGCACTACCGGCGATGTGTTAAATCCTGTACAACAGATTGATTTTGAACGCTATATCCAAGCCGGTGGTGGTTACGTAGGCATCCATGCTGCCAGTGATACAGAGTATGATTGGCCATGGTACAATGAGCTGATGGGCGGATACTTTGCTAGTCATCCCGGCAATCCAAACGTGCAAAATGGTAAAATGGTGACGCTTGATAAAAACCACCCTTCCACGGCGCACCTTCCCGAAACGTTTGAAAGAAAAGATGAGTTTTATGATTTCAAATCTTTGAAAAAAGACAAACTCAAATTTTTAACTGAAGTAAAAGAAAGCAGTTATAAAGATGGTAAAATGGGCGATTTCCACCCCATGTCGTGGTATCATGAATTTGAAGGCGGTAAAGCTTTTTATTCAAATTATGGTCACACACCCGAAACTTTCAATGAGCCTTTGATGACGGAACATTTTTGGGGCGGCTTAAAATGGGCAATGGCGGATAAATTGGATTATTCAAAAGCCACTTCCATTCGTGCTCCCGAGGAAAACCGTTTTGAGCGCACCACACTCATTGATAATCTCGATGAACCTACTGAATTGGCTATCATGCCCAATGGAAAAGTCATCTTTGGAGAAAGAAAAGGACTCGTAAAAATGTGGAATCCAAGCACTAATAAGGTGAAAATAGTGGGTCAAATGCCCGTTTATACCAAATTTGAATATGGTTTAATGGGTGTAGCCGTTGACCCAAAGTTTGAAAAAAACAATTGGATTTACCTATTTTACACGCCCAATGAAAGCCGTGAAAAGACATTTGACCAGTTTCTCTCTCGTTTTGAATATGATAATGTGAACGATACGGTGGTGATGTCAACGGAAAAAGTGGTTCTACGCTATCCTGTAAAACGCATTGATTGTTGTCATACAGGTGGCTCCATTGATTGGGATGCAGAAGGTAATTTGTTCCTTTCGAGCGGTGATGATACCAACCCTTTTGCATCTGATGGCTATGCGCCCATTGATTTTCAAAAAGGGCGTGAAGGTTGGGATGCCTTGCGCTCATCAGGTAATACCAATGATTTGAGGGGTAAAATTTTAAGAATAAAACCTCAAGATAATGGTTCTTACACCATTCCAAAAGGCAATCTTTTCCCAGAAGGAACGGATAAAACCCGCCCTGAGATATATGTCATGGGCTGCCGCAATCCCTACCGTATTTCAGTGGATAAAAAATCGGGGTATCTCTATTGGGGCGATGTGGGTCCAGATGCAGGTAAAGTGAATCCAAACCGAGGTCCCGATGGCATCGTGGAATTCAACCAAGCACGCAAACCAGGTTTTTTCGGTTGGCCTATTTTTACAGGAAAAAACTTTGCTTATAATCAATATGATTTTGAGAAAAAAGTATCGGGTGAAAAGTATATTGCTGATAAGCCCATCAATAATTCACCCAATAATACAGGTTTGATAGAGCTTCCACCCACTCAAAAAGCTTGGATTTGGTACGGCTACG
>JANMYC010000840.1:0-5693 GCA_031381715.1 Saprospiraceae bacterium | reverse complement strand
GAATGAATTGCTTTATAATCAGTTAGGTAAAATGTATATTTTTAACCTTCAGACTTTAAAATCAACGGAAATGAAAATGCCCGAAGGTGTAAAAGGCTCAGAGCCTTTACGACTTGAGAAAAACTGGCTTTTTGTGCAGCAAGGAAGAACCATTGTTATTTATGAAGATAAGTAAAGTGAAACTCAAGTTTCGCACGTTTTAAAACATACTCTTAATTGCGGAACTGGAGTTCCGCGCTACAATAGGCAACCATATTTATGAAAATTTTAAGTTATAACACTAACGGCATTCGTTCAGCACTGAACAAAGGGCTTTTAGATTTTATTGAAAAAGGGGGATATGATATTGTCTGCATCCAAGAGACAAAAGCACAACTTGACCAAGTAGATACTGAGGGGTTCGATAAATTAGGTTATCACCACTATTGGCATTCTGCGGAAAAGAAAGGATACAGTGGGGTGGCTACTTTTAGTAAAATAAAACCCACTAAAGTAGTAGAAGGCGTGGATATGGCACACTACGATAGAGAAGGCCGTATTTTGAGAACGGATTTTGGGGATTGGACGCTTTTGAATATTTATTTTCCATCTGGCACAAGTGGCGATGAGCGCCAAGGAGTGAAAATGGAATTTTTAAAAGATATTCATGCTTGGATTGAAAATTTGAAAAAAGAGCGTCCAAAATTGATTGTTTTAGGCGATTATAATATTGCCCATACCGAATTAGATATTCACAATCCGAAAGGTAATGTAAAAACGAGCGGCTTTTTACCCGAGGAGCGTGCTTGGATGACCCAATGGTTTGCAAGCGGTTTTACAGATGCTTTTAGATATAAACATCCTGATATGATAGAGTATTCTTGGTGGTCGGTTAGATTCAATTCAAGGGCACAGAACAAAGGCTGGCGCATTGATTACCAATCAGTTACGGATAATTTAAAAGATAAAATTGTGGATTGTCGGCAATTAACGGATATTGTTCACTCTGACCACTGCCCTGTTTTATTGGAGATTGATATATGAGTTGTTGTATTGTTGTAAAATAAAATTTACAACAATACAACCATCAAAAATCACTTCAAACTCTTCAAAAGTTCCTCTGCTTCAGTGTAGGCTTCTTCATTCTTTTTAGCGATATCAATAGCATTTTGGGCAGATTTTATAGCTTTTGATTTTTTATCAAGCCCTTGGTAAATATTAGCCAAAGTGAGGTTATTGAAATACGAATTATCCAATTTTACTGCTTTTTTTGACCAATCTAACGCTTTTTTGAGCAGCTTTTTATCTCCGATTTGCTCAAAAAAAGTAGTAGCTGCTTCACTCAATTCTTCCGCTGATTTATTGTATTTCTTGAAATAAATGATGGCAGCATCGGCATATTTTTCACGATCGCCTTTCATTCTAAAATAGCTCATGCGGTATTTTTTTGCCGTTTGGTCTGCTGTGGTCGGGTATACTTTTTGAATAATTGAATCTGCAAAACCGAGGCTTGGTAGATTTTTTTCATTAAAAAGACAGTCACTGACCAATCCTTGAATTTTTATATCTATTTCAGATGCGCTATATTTATTTTCAAATACTTTTTTATTTTTTATTAGATAATCAAAAAATTTGGAATCGACCCCCTCAGTAAAACGGTAAATAAAATCCAAATTTTCGGTAGTGTTCCAATCGGATTGCGTTGTGAGGTAATCCTCAGCTACTTTAATACGTCGTTTGTCATAAGCAGCAGCCAATTTGAGGGCATACTCTTTTAAAAAAGCAGCATCTCTATTGCCCTTTTCATATTTTGTTGTCCAGGCGCCAAGGCTTTTATCTGAATCAAGAGCCGTTTTACCTAAGTCAATAAACCCTTTCGCATCAAAATAACCAACTGCTTTATGAATAAGTTGACCGTTTCCATCTAAAAAAAGCAGGGTTGGGAAAGCCGAAACATCGTACCTTTTCATTAGCCCAATACCATCTCCTTTTTCCATATCCATTTTCAAGTTAATGAATTGGGAATTGTACATCTTAGCGACATCCGCATCAGGAAATACATTTTTCGACATCATTTTGCAGGGGCCACACCAAGTGGTATAAGCATCCATGAAAATAATTTTCTTTTCTTTTTGAGCTTTATCTAAAGCTTCTTTGAAGTTTTCATGGATAAATTTGATGCCTTCGCTTGAGGTACCTTGCGCATTTGCTGCGCTAAAAGGTAATAGAAAGAGTATGAATAATCTGAAAAAAGCCATTCGAAATATGAGTTTAATTAAAAAACCTATGAGAATACTGTAACTCTCATAGGTTTTGTATGAAAAGTTATAAATTAAATCAGCTTTTCTGCTTAATTTGATCAATGAGTTGCTCAGTAGCGGGTACATAATTAGGCGCCGTTTCTCTCGCTATTTGTAATGCTTTTTCAGCTGCCGTAAGCGCATCTTTCTTTTTCCCATTGCGCATAAGCGTGTGCGCGTACCAGTAATAATACTCACTAATCCCACCGTTTTCAGCTGCTTTTTTGAAATATTTTTCAGCATCTCCTAAAGCTGTTTTATCGTAAGGGAAAGCATCAATCATTTGCTTAGCCGTGGCGAAGAGCATACGTGCATCATTTTTACCCTCTTTTTTTAGAATAGTTTCACACGTTTTACAATAATCTTTCGCATTACCTGATGCTTTGAAAAACTTCAAATCCGCATCGATGGCAAATAATTCAGCTTTTTCGGGTACATGGGCTTTCATTTTATCCTTTGCTTCTTTGTAGAGTTCAGGATTTTTGAATTCAATGGCATTCGATAAAGTTTTTTCACAAGCGTCTTGAATTTTTTCTTTCACTTGACGCTCAGTGAATAAAGGTATAATGGCTGCTTTATTTTTAATGAGAAAATCAAAAACCTTAGAATCAGCTTGAGTTGTCCCTTCAAAAATAATTTTCAAGGTATTTGCATTAGCCATATCCGCTTTTTGTAAATAGTCATTCACTATTTTCAAGCTTGGCTTACCTGCGCGATTGAGCGCACGCACATAATTAATAATCAATTCAGGGTCACGCTTGCCTTCGTTGTACGCTTTTTCAAACTCTTTAGAATTATCCACTTTCCCAGAAGCGGTACGCCCCAAAGCAATTAATTGCTCATTGCCTTGGCCTCCTACGCCTTTGTGAACAAGTTCTCCTTTTCCATTGATAAAAAGTAAAGTTGGATATGCTGTCACATCAAATTTGCGTTGCAAACCCGGACCCTCACCCTTTTCCATATCCATTTTTACATTGACGAAATTGTCATTAAAAAACTTACCTACTTTTTCATCTTTGAATGTAGTAGCTGCCATTTTTTTACAAGGACCACACCACTCGGCATAAGCATCCATAAAGACCAATTTATTTTCTTTTTGTGCTTTTTCAACTGCTTCAGCATAAGTACCGTGGAAAAACTCGATACCTTGAGCCTGAATAAAGTAACTGCTCAATAGCAGGGATAAAATAGAAAGCAATTTTTTCATTGTACGATTATGATTTGCAGTTTTTGAATCTGCCTTTAAAATTTTAATAGAATTTTAATTATAATTTGGCTTCGACTGAAATTTTTCAATGCTTAGTTTTTCAATATATATTTTGAAGTCTTATATTTTTCAAGGAAATCAGGATATTCATTGCCTGAAAGCATTGCGCCCGATAGACATAGTTTTTCAAGGTCTTCTTTACTGCCATGAAAAACATTTAAATCCAAATATCCATCTACCCCCCTCAGTGTTCCACGATTTCCGTACTGCCAAAATGTCCATTGGACACTGCCTAAGCGGGGTGCATCTCCACCGTATTTAGCAATCCAGATGGGGTACTTATCAAATTCTCCCGCAATGAATTGATTGTAAAACTTATAATGCGTGTAAATAATCGGACGAATACTGTATTCCATTTCCACCAAATACAGCCAAGTTTTGATATTATTGATGACTTCTTCACGTGATAAGCCTTCATCAACTTCAACATCCAACACAGGAGGCAAATCTCCGTACTGCATATCCATGACATTCATAAAATTTCGGGCTTGCTCTTCAGCTGGTATGCTTGGGCGGAGAAAATGATAGGCGCCGCGTTTAATCCCGACACGTCTCATCTCTTGCCAATTTTCACAATATTTTTTATCCAGATGCTGTCGCCCTTCAGTTGCTTTCACGAAGGCAAATGAAATGCCTTGATTGGCTATTGAATCCCAGTTTATTTTTGATTGATAATGAGAAATATCAATTCCGTGTACCTCATAACCAGTCATGCGCTCCGTGTCAGACTCACATCCGAGAAGCGTAACAATTAGTATGGATAATATGACGGTAAAACGATTCATTTCAATTCCAAAGTTATGAATTTTTTAGCATTAATGCAGGTTTGAAAAATTTTACTACTTCTAATATAAACGATTGAAATACATAAATCGTTTATTAAATCCTGTATTATAACAATAGGCAAAAACTAAACCAGTGTTAAAACGGTTTTAAAACTAAAATCCATAACTTTGCCCTATGCTCTCACAACGACAACTTTTTTTGCGCCACGTTGCCCAAACGTCTGCATTCCCACTCATGATTGAGATAGAACGTGCAGAAGGCATGTATCTGTACGATTCCGATGGCAAGCGTTACATGGATTTAATAGCAGGGATAGGCCCCTCAGTATTGGGGCACCGACATCCATCAATTTTACAAGCTATTGCAAATCAATTAGATAAATATTTACATACACTCGTATATGGGGAATTTGTCCTTTCCCCGCAGGTGCAATTAGCAACTCTTTTATCACAAAATCTTCCCCAATCGCTCGATTCCGTTTATTTTACGAGCTCTGGCACCGAAGCTACTGAGGGGGCGATGAAATTGGCTAAGCGGTACACTGGGCGCACTGAATTTATATCCATGTTCAATGCCTATCATGGTAGCACACAAGGCGCCATGTCATTGAATTCTGACACATATTTTACCCAAGCTTTTCGTCCTTTATTACCCGATATTCGACATATAACATACAATAATAAAGCCGACTTACTAAAAATTACTGAAAAAACAGCTGCAGTTTTCGTGGAAACGATTCAAGGAGAAGCGGGAATTATGCCTTCTACTGAGGGGTATCTGAAAACACTTCGTCAACGCTGCACTGAAACGGGTACATTACTCATTCTTGACGAAATACAAGCAGGAATGGGCAGAACAGGCACTTTATGGGGTTTTGAGCATTATGATATTGTGCCCGATATTTTACTTTTAGCAAAGGGATTGGGCGGTGGTATGCCCATTGGTGCTTTTATCGCTTCAAAAACTATCATGCAAATGCTGACGGATGATCCTATTTTGGGGCATATTACTACCTTTGGTGGTCATCCTGTATCTTGTGCGGCGGGTTATGCTACTTTAAAAATTTAAGTATAAACTGATTTGATTGCTCAAGCTGAAAAGAAAGGGAACTTATTTAAAAAATTACTTGTTCACCCTCAAATAAAAGCAGTGCGACAAATAGGTTTGTGGTTGGCAGTAGAATTAGATAATTTTGATATTTTACAAGAAGTTATTCAAAATTGCTTAAAAAATGGGCTTTTAACTGATTGGTTTTTATTTAATAATCGCAGTCTCAGAATTGCACCACCACTTATTATTACCGAAAACGAAATAAAATGGGCTTGTGAAACTATTTTAAAAGCACTTGATGAAATAGATGT
>JANMYC010000826.1:0-3714 GCA_031381715.1 Saprospiraceae bacterium | reverse complement strand
CCAATCTACATGTTGACAATTTTATCGAATTTTACTAATAAATTGCCCTTAAGGGCAATTTTAGTGACAGCTGTCTGCCGACAGGCGGGTTTGATATAATTTTTTGTCAACATGTAGATTGGTAAAATTCGTAAATTCGTATCCCGAGTGCTCGGGACGTGGTAACATACACGTAGTTGTGCTTCTAACTATGCTTTCAAGTATTTTTCTACAAATTTTGGTTGCACCCATAATGTATTAGTTCTAATCATACCATCGGGTAAGTCGCCTCCTGACACCCCCAAATTTCCGCCCAATAAATCTTTTAAAGAACCTGGATTGCTTAAACTAACGCCGCTAATATCTATAGTGTCTTTCAAAGCACCTGAAATACTCACCAGCATTTGAGCCCCAATTCCGACACCTACATAGGGTCGAAAAGGCTTGGTTTTTTCAAGGTGATATTTGAAAAGAGCATCACTACCGAACATAACTTGCCCACCTATTTTTTCATTTAAATACATGGATTTTTCACCATTTTGAATGGCACTTAACATTCGAGACTGCATACCTGATTGTAAGCCTTTTGTGTTAGGCAGTTTAAATAAGCCGCTAAGGCTGACTTTTATGGTGGATTGTTTGCCGATATTTTTTGCGTAACTAAGTCCATAAGGAGATATTGAGCCTTTATCAATGCCTAATTTTGTCCCCGTTAAAAACAATGGCGAAATGTGGATACCAATATCATGATTGCCTTTGTAGTTCTCCATGCGTTTAACCCATTCGGGATTTAAGTCTGAAGTTGCTATTGGAATAGCATAGAGTCTATTTAAAGTTGCCTCGTTTAAAGTTCGACGCAATTTTAATAAATCTGAATCAACGTCATAAATGACATTGAATGGATAAATAGGTTCATCTCCTCTTTTAACAATAGGATTCAGCGTTCCCGTTGAATTTTCTATGACATAAAAAGCCGATTTTTGAACTTTATCAGTTGATGAGATAGTGGAGATAACCGCATCATAGCATTGCATGGAAGAGGGCGTCCCTTTATTCAAGATTTTAATGTATAAAATATTGTAATCTTCTTTCAAGTCAAGATATTTATTGTCTCGACTATAATTTTTAATATCGGCATTTTTTACATCAATCACTAAAACCGCCTTGGGCAGTTTTGCGGTTTCTTCAAATATCATTTCGCAATAGCAATTTGAATTTGGCGCATTTTGTTTGAAAACTTTTTGAGCGAATAGCACTTCTTTGACAACACACATCAAGAGAATAGTAGTAAGGACTTTGTAAAAATTGAGCATCACAGAGTTGATTTAGATTAATTTCATAAATTTAGTTCAGACTAATTGAGGATGCGGAAAGTTCAAAGATGAGTTAGGAGGATGAATGACACAATAAATTATCGGGTGAAATGGACAAATCGGGATTTGAAATGGACAAAAGGAAGACTTTTTGGTTTAAGAATAATGAAAATGCCCTTTTTTAATTTTTTACATCGAAAAGGGCGTTTATACTGAGGGTGTAGTATCACCCTTGTGCTAAAATAAACGTCCCGAATTTCCAAACAAGGACATCTGAGACGCTCGACATTTAGTTAAACTCTCACTAACTTAAGGTACTTTTATCGTTTTTACCTGTGTAGTATGCGCCGAAAATAAGCCAAAAGCACCACCCACAATATTATTAGGCGGGTTTGCGGGCGTTGTACCGCCGCCAGGATCATTACCCGCTTGTGTGCAAAAGTTGCCACACTTGTCATTGCCAATAGGCAAAAAGTGGTTAAAATTTTAAGGAATGTCATTTTCATATTTGAACTATTATTTAATTTTTGATAGCACAAAGATGAGCGGGTGAAAAGACCTATAAAATGAGTGGTTCTTTGAAATGGACAAAGAGGGATTTGAAATGGACGGGAGAAACTTTTTTGGATTAAATGAAAACGCCCTTTTTTGATGCAAAAAATCAAAAAAGGGCGTTTATACTGAGGGGGTATTTGCGCGCCAACTCTTTGAGGGTTTTGAGCCCTCAAAGAGTTTTATATGAAATATCACGTATTTCAATGGTTTATGAAAAGCGGGATTTTACCCCGTTTCATGTATATATAACGACTAATTCGTTCTTTTTTACAAAGGACAATGGTAAAAAGTAGGAACGATTTAATAGTTAATGAAAGCCTCAAATTCTAAAAAATCAGGTAAATAATATCAAATATGCACCAACCGCGTGGCATAAAAGGGCGGAATCACCGGCGATTGACTCTTATTTTTGGCGGGTAAAAACTGCCAAGGCGTGACTTGATTGGTCCAATCAAAAGTACCTTTTTCTTCATGTTGGCGACGAAACTCTACAGGCGTACAGTGTCGATATTTTTTAAAAAGCCGATTAAAATTGGCCAGATTATTAAAACCCGATTTATAACAAATTTGACCCACTGTTTCATCTGTATCTAAGAGCAATTTACACGCATGACCAATCCGAATATCCAATAAAAACTGGGTAAAACTTCTGAATGCATATTTTTGAAAAAAATGACTGAATGCGGATTCCCCCATATTCACTTGGCTTGCCACATCTCCGAGTTTCAAATCATTATTTGCGTAATTGTTTAAAATATAACTGTACGCTATTTGAATGCGATTGCTATGGGCACTCAATACTTTTGAGGAAAATCCTTCGCTCGATAAAAAATTAGCTTCTATAGATTCTGAAAGCAAGTCAAGTAATTTTAAAAAATTAAGGACATTTATAAAGCCTTTGTCCTCTGTTAAGCCAATAATAAGAAGCATCGCTTCATCAAAAGTTTTTCCATGAAATTTAATTCCTCTGCTGGAGTCTTCCATGAGTTTGCGAATTTTGTAAAATTGCTCTTTTTGAAAAAACTGTCCACTGAGTAAATTTCTGGCAAATTGAATGGTAATAACTCGGTAGGGTTGACCATTATTTTGTAACACTACATCACCATCCCATTTGTGGTATAAATAAGGGCCCAGCAAAACCAAATCACAATCCGTATATCGTTCAGTCGAATCTCCCACGATACGCGTACCCGACATGCCCATAATGAGATTCAATTCATATTCGGGATGATTATGAATGGGATAATCAAATCCATTATTGCAAGAATCCAAAACGACAAAAACATCGGGCGATTTTAACGGAGTAATCTCTTGATATATATTCATTTTGCAGAATTTTATTTGTTTTAATTAAAATTTTTCAAAAAAGTATTTTGACAAATAACTTAATTTCTTAAAAGTACCATATTACTGCATAATAGTATCAATATTGAACACATAAAGAGATGACCTTTAACATTATAAATTAAAACAATGTTAATATGGGCTTAAAATCTTTACAATATATTGACTTACTATTGACTTACACCTATCGCTCCACCTTCAAAACGTTGGGGCTTTCATTCCTTTTTTTACTTTTAGTCCTACAAATTAACGCTCAGAAACGGTCAATATCAGGAACAGTTATCTCCGCTGAAGACCAACAACCCATTATAGGCGCAACAGTTTTGGAGAAGGGTACACAGAACGGAACACTCACTGATACTGAGGGGGTATTCAAATTAGATATTATTTCTGATAATGCGGTATTGGTTTTCAGCTACATCGGTTTGGAAAATATTGAAATACCCATTCAAGGTAAAACGATTTTCAAAATAGCCATGACTGTCAGCAATGCCATGTTAAAAGATGTGGTGGTGACGGGTTA
>JANMYC010000811.1:0-1756 GCA_031381715.1 Saprospiraceae bacterium | reverse complement strand
CCACATACCCGATGAACATATTGGGCAAGGCATGGATAAAAATGGGTATTTGATAGTGGATGAAGCGAATCATATAGTAGCCAAAAATGTCTTTAATGGTGATGAAAATGAGGAATACAATGAAGCCTGGGCAACCGAAGTGCATGATTTTCGATTTGGAAAAACCACAGAGTCTTTCCCATACAGGTATTTTACGGCTAATCTAAGGCTGTTACAAATGCGTTGTAATGATCTACTCAACAACGATTTTGCCCTCTTGCCTGAAATGTTGGCATGGGTGGGTATCGGAATGGGCAAAACGATGGCAGATGCACCCGATGCTTGGACGTTTTTAAGAGAAAGTTATTTGAGACAAGACGGAGGCAGGCCGGTGAAAAATTTTGAACGTTGGTTGTATCAACGGGATATGCCAGGCTATGAAACCACACCCGCTATGAAAATCGAACAAGCCATCAAAATGTGGATGGTTCAACAAGGAAAATATTACGATTTCGTTGCCAGAGAAGGTAAAAAAATCGGGTTTGATATTGAAGAAAAATGCCCAAAATTGGCAAATGAAGTCGCCATTAAAGTCTCTTATTTTGATACAAATAGCGGCGAAATGAATTTGGTTTACAACAACGGCATGGAGCAAGTAAAGAAAATCACCAAACTGAACGGTGATGGAAAATTAAAAACAGCCACCTTTTTTGTTGGTCGGCTGAAAGCCAAAAGTCAGCCGCATAATTATGATTTTACGCTGGAAGCGGGCAATCAGACGGAAAAAATAACTGTTTCAATTGTGAGAGTAATTGGGTTATGATAGGATTTCAATGAAATACAAATTTTACATTTCAGCGCAAACTTTCCAAAAGTTTAAAACTTTTGGAAAGTTTACACATGTTGAAAATCAATATTTTAACTATTATTTTATTAAAAAAAAGAACTTTTTTAAAAAATACTGAGGGGGTGCATTTTCCTTCAAATTTATACTATAAAAAATATTTCTGCATCTAACACCTAATTTCAAGTAAAATGAAAAGTGTATATTTTATTTTTAGCCTAATCGTATTCTCGGCTTTTGTTTCTGCCTCTAAATATCAGTTGGAGACAAGTCAAAGGGGTAGTATGGCTTCTTTTCTTCTTCTAGACACCCTAAAACCTTCAACGCGTTTACCGCTTACGCCCGAAGAAAGTCGTTTAGCTTTTCTTTTGTCGCCAGGGTATCACATGGAGTTGGTGGCAAGTGAGCCGATGATTACCGAACCTGTGGCAATTGCTTGGGACGGTAACGCCCGTATGTATGTGGCACAAATGGAAACTTACACCCAAGATGCAGACGGTACAGACACAAAAGTGAAAAAAAGCCGTGTCATGCTTTTGGAAGATACCGACAACGACGGAAAAATGGACAAAAGTTCGGTTTTTATCAAAAATCTTATGTTGCCCCGCATGATTTTGTGTGTCAACCATGAGCTTTTGGTAAACGAGACCGACACTTATGACATTTACAGCTATAAAGATACCAATGGCGACGGCGTATCAGATGTTAAAAAACCCGTTTATGTCTTAGGAAAAGAAGCGGGTGGCAATTTGGAACATCAGCCAAGCGGCTTAGACTGGAATCTTGACAATTATATTTTCCAAACGTATCAGCCGATTCGTTTTAGATATGTAAAGGGGGGACTTAAACCCGATTCATTGCCCAGTGGTTCAAGTGGACAATGGGGACTCACACACGACAACTACGGACGACTGTTTTTTAGCCGTGCAGGTG
>JANMYC010000808.1:0-3483 GCA_031381715.1 Saprospiraceae bacterium | reverse complement strand
TTTTGATTTATTTGGAAATTGACGGATGCATCACTGTCGTTATCTTCAAGTGTTGTTTTACCTGAAAATGACTGTTTCATATTTCTCAAGTCAGAACACATTTTCTTTATTTGGTCACTTCTTACACAAAAGTGAGATGTCCCTCTAAATCCATTTGATAAAACTGTCAAGTCGAAAGTGAAATTGATTTGAACTAAATATCTTGTAGCAAACGAAAGTCGTTCTGTTTCTCTATTCGTTTTTAATTCAATTACGTCGTTAATTGTTATCATTCGTCGATTATTGAAATGTCGTACTGAAGTGGATAGTTATACATGAATAGGTGTAATTTGTATTTAAAAACGTATCGTAATAATCATCTATAGAATCCCCCCTCAGTAAAACAGCATTTTTAATGCAAAATCTTAAAAACCAACTCTTTCATCAAGGCAGAATCTTCTACGTTATCAGCGTCAACGCCTTTGGATTTTAAATCAAATTCTCTTAAAAGTGAGATGATTTGCTCCGTTTTGGCTCTTGGGAAGTGGTTTAATGCTAAAATGTAGTCTTTTAAAAACCATTCAGAGCGCAAACCTAAAGTTTTCACTTGTTCGGCGGGTGATTGATTTTGAATAAAATACAGTTGATAGAGTTTAGAAAAATAATTGTACAAATTGCCCACAATCATTACAAAAGGCGCATTTTTAGGGTTTTCAGCGAAATAATTAATGATTTTGTTGGCTTGTAAAACATTGCGCTGCGCAAGGGCTTTTTGCAATTCAAAAACATTATACTCTCTACTGATGCCGATGAATTTTTCGATGTGCTCGGGTAAAATAGTGCCACCTGCGGGTATATTGATTTGGAGCTTTTCCAACTCATTTATTATCTTTCCTAAATCCGTCCCGAGGTATTCCACCATCATATCCAATGCACGGCTTTCAATTTGCAACTTATTGTCTTTCAACCAGTTACGAATGAAATCGGGCACTTGGTTTTCATAGAGCGGTTTGGATTCCATGACCACAGCGTGCTTAGCAATTGACTTCGCAAACGCCGTGCGCATATCCAATTTTTTATGCTTGTGGGCGATACAAAGTACCGTACTACTGAGGGGGTGCTCGATATAGCCTTGAAGTTGCGTGAGGGTTTTCATGTCCTGCGCCTCTTTGATAATCACCACTTGGTATTGGCTCATCATGGGGTAGCGGCGGGCATTGTCCACAACAGCCATATTATCCACGTCTTTTCCGTATAAAATGGTCAGATTAAAGCTTTTTTCAGCTTCGGTCAATATTTTATTTTCAATAGCCTCGGTGACGATGTCTATAAAAAAGGGCTCTTCACCGTGTAGGAAATATACCGGTTTGAGTTGTTTTTGATGGATAGATTTTATTATTTCTTTATATTCCAATGTGTGGGTATTTTATGTAAAACGATTAGTTTTGCAAAAATAAAAAAACATTTCATGAAAAGACCTTTGATTTTAGTAGTAAATGATGATGGCATTTTTGCACCCGGTATTAGAGCCTTAGTGGAAGCCGTTCAAGAGTTGGGAGATGTGGTGATTGTAGCCCCTGATTCGCCTCAATCAGCTAAGGGACACGCTTTGACGATTCATGACCCCATTCGCATCAATAAAGATAAAAAGATATTTCACGGCTTAGAAGCGTATGAATGCTCGGGTACACCAGTGGATTGCGTGAAATTGGATAAAAACGTGGTTTTAAAAGGGCGTAAAATTGACCTGTGTGTGAGTGGAATCAATCACGGCTCAAACTCTTCGATAAATATTATTTACAGCGGAACGATGTCCGCAGCCATGGAAGCGAGTTTGGAAGGCATCCCCTCAGTAGGTTTTTCATTATGCGACTTTTCATTTGACGCTGATTTTGAACCTTGCAAATCGTATATCAAAAAGATATGCGAATTTATGCTGCATAGAGAATTGAAAACCAATCTTTTAAACGTCAATTTCCCTAAATTGGCTTTTGATAAAATAAAAGGTCTTAAAATATGCCGCCAAGCAGAAGCGCGTTGGGTGGAAGAGTTTTTAGAAAATAGAGACCCGCTCGGAAAACCGTATTATTGGCTAACAGGTAAATTTGTGAATTATGATGAAGGTAAAACGGATACGGATGTGTGGGCATTGGATAATGGTTATATCTCGGTTGTCCCGTCCTTTCATGATTTAACCAATTACAAAGGGATTGATGAATTAAAAGGAACGGACTTTGAGTCGCTTAAATAGTTTTTACTTTAAACAGGTTCCAAAAAAAATGCTACTGAATTGTTTCCTTTGAACATTTCAGTAGCATTTTTAGTATTTTAGGGATAAAGTAAAAAATAAACTACCCAACTAAGTTCTTCTATTTCCCTTACTTCCCGAGTGCTCGGGATTAAATTGCTTTTAAATAATTCATTATTTCTCAATCAATTTGCCTTGATTAAGAAAAATATAAGAACCAATTTGGGTAGTTTATTTTTTACTTTATCCCTTAAAAATGAAATTGTTACATATTTTTAACAAATTTCACGAACCTATCATTGCATTTTAGGAAGTATGTTCCGGGAGATAATGTGCTAATATTGATATTAGATTGCGCGCCAATAACACCTTTTTTGACAATTTGCCCCAACATATCGGTTATTGAATACGGATACTCACCAGCTTGATTAATACTCAGTGAAAGCACATCATTAGCTGGATTGGGATAAACTTTTAAAGTAAAAATTTTCTCATTCGCTAAAGAAATCACATTGGAATAAGTTGATTTATCACTATTATCCAATTGTTTTAAACGGTAATAATTGATACTTTTTGAAGGATTTTTATCCAAAAATGAGTACGAATTCAAGATATTGCTGTTACCATGACCTTCTAACCAACCAATTTTAGTGAAAAGTTGACCATCAACGCTTCTTTCAATTTCAAAGCCTTTATTATTATTTTCTGATGCTGTTTTCCACGTTAAAAAATTACCCCCCTCAGTATATTGACCCTTGAAAGACAATAATTCAACTGGCAACAATGCTGATTGAGTTTTAACGAAGAACCCGCTGAAACCGTCAACAGAGAATGTAATTTCCCAACGGCTATAAGTGGCATTCCATACAATATCAGTATCGTCGGGGTTGATAGTGGCAGTTGAGCCGCTGTATTTATTCGGTAAACCGCTTCCATCGCTACTCGTTCCGCCTAATTTTTCAATTAAAATGTTTGAAATACCGGTTGCATCGCCTGAGCCAGTAGGTAATTTGACGGCATTGACCGCATTGAAGTCATTAAAATCCTGTTGTGTAAAATATAATTTCACCTTACCGGTCGAAGTTGATGCGTTCGCTGATGGTGTGATTTCATGATGCCTTCTTACAAAATTTGCGGGCTGTGTGGGTTCATACCAAACTTTTGAAATAGTGTTGCCCATTGCAGGTGATGCTCCGAAAGGCATGACTTTTCCAATAATATTACAATCCGTTCCCATATACATGTGTTCATTGGAA
>JANMYC010000801.1:0-5886 GCA_031381715.1 Saprospiraceae bacterium | reverse complement strand
AAACCCGTGCCGCCCGCAGCGTATGTTGAATTGACCCATAAATTACAACCTTTCGCGCAGAGTATCATGTACGGTGAGCCTTGTTCCACGGTGCCTATTTTCAAGCGGCCAAGAGTGGTATAGCATTTGAGACTCTAACTCAGCCTTGATAGGGCGTAGGACATTAGCACAAGGTAACGCCCTTTGATAACTATAAAACCAAATCGTAAAGTAGTAAATAACGTTTATTTTAATGAACTATACAAGTGTTTTACCAGCTGAAAAAACCACTTTAGAGGGCTATTTTTCCAAGTTCCGCGAAAATATCATCGGTCAAAATCAAACCTTTGATAGCCCAAACGGGAGTCAACCCATCATTTATGCCGATTGGACGGCAAGCGGAAGGCTCTACAAAACCATTGAGGAAAAGTTGATGAATGAGTTTGCGCCATTCGTTGCAAATACCCATACCGAAACCAATGTGTGTGGTACTTCTATGACTATTGCTTACCAAAAGGCTCGTCAAATAATAAAAAAGCATGTGAATGCGGCTCCAACGGACTGTATAATCAGTTATGGTTCTGGAATGACGGGTGTGATTAATAAATTTCAACGTATTTTAGGCTTGAAAATACCTGAAAAACGTCGAAATGATTTTAACATCAAAGCTGCTGATAGACCAGTTGTGTTCGTTACCCACATGGAACACCATTCCAATCAGACATCGTGGATAGAAACCATCTGTGATGTGGAGGTAATCGCCCCCAATACTGAGGGGTTGGTAGATTTGGGTAGCTTGACTGTTTTATTAAAAAAATATGAAAATCGGGCTTTGAAAATCGCGGCGGTCACGGCTTGCTCGAATGTAACGGGCATCGAAACGCCTTATTATAAAATAGCCGAAATGATGCATCAAGCGGGTGGCTTATGCTTTGTAGATTTTGCTTGCTCGGCTCCTTATGTGAAAATAGATATGCACCCCCCTCAGTCCCGAGAGTCGGGAGAGGGTTATTTGGATGCGATATACTTTTCTCCGCATAAGTTTTTGGGTGGTCCCGGCACTACGGGTATTCTTATTTTTAACGCAAAATTATATGACAATAAAGTGCCTGATAATCCGGGCGGAGGCACTGTAAAATGGACAAATCCATGGCAGGAGCACGAGTTTATTGATAATATTGAAGATAGAGAAGATGGTGGCACACCGCCGTTTTTACAAACTATTAAAACCGCTCTTTGTGTTCGATTGAAAGAAGAAATGGGGATTGAAAACATACTTAAACGGGAAGAAGAGCTTCTGAATATCATATTTAATGAATTATCGGACGTAAAAGGTATCCATATTTTGGCATCAGAGCATCAACACCGTTTGGGGGTGATTTCATTTTACGTTGAAAATTTGCATTTCAACTTAGCTGTTAAGTTGCTGAATGACCAATTTGGGATTCAAGTGAGGGGTGGCTGCTCTTGTGCGGGTACTTATGGGCATTACCTATTGGAGGTAGATAAAAATGTGTCAAAAATTTTAACGGAACAGATTAGTAAAGGTGACTTAACGAATAAACCCGGCTGGATTAGGATGAGTATTCACCCGACTATGACGGATGATGACGTACATTATATTTGTGATTCCTTAAAATCGTTGATTGAAAACCACGTAAAATGGTGCGAAGATTATGTTTATGATGTACATACCAATGAATTTACCCATCTTCATTTTACGGATAATACTGAAAAACAAGTGGAATCATGGTTTAATTTGTAAGTAAAGTACATTACACAACACCTTAAATTAAATAAAATGGCTATTACTTCCAGTAGGATTAATAGCCATTTTGTGTAAAAAGTACAATATTCGCATTATTAATAAATTTAACACTTTTGAGCATTTAACTTTAGTTAAGTTATGTATTTTTGTGATAACATTTAAATTGTATGTGGAAATATTTTTTTTTAAAGGAGAATGTCAAAATAAGATGGTGGTTTAGTGTACTAAGTAGTGTTTACATAGTACTTTTTACTTTTGTGTTAGAGCCTTTAAAAAATGAAAGTTATCATTATAATTATCCAACTTACTACAATTTGATAGCATTGATAGTGTTTTTCGCTATAAATTCTATTTTTTCTATTTATTTGCCATTTATATATCCAAGTTTTTTTCAAAGTAATAAATGGAGTTTAAAGCGATTTATAATATGGTTTTGTTTGCCTTTTTTTACAGTCATTTTGTTCAGTTTCTTTTTTGATTTTTATAGTTACAAGTTTGAATATACAATTGAAAATGTATTTTCATATTTTTTTCACTTCCAATTCTTGGTTGACGCTTTTATGTTAATCCCGATTCTTTTTTTCTTTTTCTCTACTTATTCCAAATCAAATCTAAAAAAGACAGAAGAAACGCCTATTTCGCTTTTAGTAAAACAGATTCCCAAAGATTATTCGGATGCATCAATAGCTGAAATCGTAGAACCGGTTAAGAATTCAACTATTCTTTTATTCACCGATAAAAATGGTAAAAAAGAACTTCAAATAACTTTTGAACAGCTTTATTATATTGCTTCTGCGGATAATTATGTGGATATTTTCTATAAAAATGAAGAAGGTAAATTGATAAGTTTAACTTTGCGCAATACATTAAAAACGATTGAGGAACATTACATCCATATGGAAGGCTTTTTTCGTTGCCACAAAGCTTTTATTTTAAATTGCCAAAAGGTGAAGGCAATTAAAGGAAATGCTAAAGGATATTTTTTAATTTTGGAAGACGTAAATGATAAAATCCCCGTTTCTCGAAATAAAAATGAAGACTTGGAACGGCTATTCCCGCATTTATTATAATACCTATTTGACTTTTTTTACTGAGGGGGATTCACTAAAACGGAACATTCATGACCCATTTGTTGTTTTTTGGATATTATCTTAAAAAACACCAATTCTATGTGGCAGACATTTTTTTTAAAGGAAAATATTAAAATACGTTGGATATTCAGCATACTGTGTAGTATTTACGTAGTTGTTTTTTATGTATTTTTAGAGCCTTCAAAGAATGATTTAATAACATATCAATATCCTCGATATTACGATATATTTGGTATACTCTGCTATTTTGCCGTTCTCATTTTTATGTCTATTATTTTGCCATCCATTTACCCAGCTTTTTTTAATAAAGATACTTGGAATCTCAAACGATTTTCAACTTGGTATTTAGGATTAGTAATTTTGACAGCTTTAGTTGGCTTCTTATTTGATTTATATTGTTCTCATTTGACACTGGATAAAAGTACACTTACAGAATACTTTTTTGATTATCAAATTGCTGTTGATTTCTTTATTGCATTTCCCGTTTATCTCCTTTTTTTGAGTTATAATCCCATATTTAATGATACTAAATTTATAGGTGACGCCCCAATTTTTGATGAAGTGATAAATGATAGTGTAGCAGTTTCAACACAAATTTCCTTTACTGAACAATTTGGAAAAAATATATTAACTATTCAGTTAGAACAATTGTATTTTATCAGTTCTTCTGACAATTACATTGATGTTTTCTATTCAAAAGAAGATAGTGGTTTAAATCGAATAATGATTCGAAATACCTTAAAAGCTATTGAAGAAAAATATCAAAATGTGCCTTCATTGTTTAGGTGTCATAAAGGATATATTGTCAATTGTCAGAAAGTCATTAAGGTAGAAGGTAATGCTAAAGGGTATTTTTTAAGCTTAAAAGATGTGCCTGAAAAAATTCCAGTCTCACGTAACAAAAAAGAAGATTTAGAAAAACGGTTGAGCCATTTGTTATAACAAAAATATCTTTCCTTTTTATCCCTAAAAGAGACATTTTGTCCCTATTTAAGTTAAATTATTTTAATTCTTATAAATAAGATTCATTTTTGCATTGTCAAATATGAGGTGTAACACTATTGCATTCTCGTTTAAAAAATTCTAATAGAAAAATTACTCAACTTTTATAGCAACGTCCTAAACACTTTTTTAAAACAACAAATCATAATCACTCATGCTTCGCCTTTACGGATAAACACATGTTTTTTATTTTTAAAAGACTGGTTTATTTCACTAAGCCCAAGAAAGCTCACGCCGAATTATCAATTGATGGTTCGGCTTTTTTATGGCTTTAATGCCTTCATATAAAACGTATCATCTACTCGCATACGAGGAAATTGCTTAGGTAAAAAATCGGCTGAAATGGGCTCAAAACCGTTTTTTTCATAAAACCTGTGTGATGCTTTTAACTTGTTAAATGTGCCTAAATATAGAGCTGTCATTTGGTTCTGAATGGCTTCTTTTTCAAGATTTTGGAAGAGCAAAGCAGCGATGCCTTTATCCTTACCTCTGTATTCTGCTTTCACAAACATTTTGCGAATGGTACCGAAAGATTCATCGACATCAATCAGAGCAATTGTTCCTACAACTTCATCTTCTTCAGTAACGGCGCACCAAAAATTACCATTTTGTTTCTGATAAAAATTGGCAATGTCTAACAAATCAGGTTGGTCTTCAAGTTTTACAGGCACTCCAAATTCTATTTGTTGGATATATGTAATGAGGTCAGTTATACCTTTTTGAAATTTGGGTTGGTATTCTTTGATTTCTATCATTGTTTTACGGTATTTTAATGAAAAAATAAGCCGTGATACTGAGGGGGTATCACGGCTTTGTATTTTCTAAAGGAAGTCAGAATTTTACTCCAATTCAATAATCAAATCATCTTGAGCGACCAATGTTTTTTCATTTAAATGCACTTTTTTGACCTTGCCTGCCATCGGTGATGTGATGGTGGATTCCATTTTCATGGCTTCAATGGTGAAAAGTGGCGCATTGATGGAAATAACATCGCCTTCTTTGACCAAAATGCGGCTGATACTGCCTTGAAGGGGTGCGCCTATGTCAAATTTGGTCGTGATTTTTTTATGAACGGCTATCTTTGTTTCAATTTTATTGTCTTTTACCGTAATAGAGCGCGTTTGACCATTTAATCTGAAAAATACAGTGCGTTCTCCACCTAAATTAGGCTCGGTAACGTTGAGGAACTGAACAAGGATGTTTTTACCTTTATCAATTTCCACCATTATCTCCTCGTTGTGCTGCAAACCGTAGAAGATAGCGGGGGTTGAAAAGTTACGAACTGCACCAAATTCCTCATAATGATGGTAAAAATCCTCGTACACTTTTGGATAGAGCTGCCACGAGAGGAAATCCAGATGAGTAACATAATTCCCAAATTTCTCTTTAAAATAGGCTTCTTCCTTTTTAAAATCGATAGGAGGAAGGTAATCATTCGGGTTTTTATCATTGGCTTTTTCACCTTTTAAAATGATATTTTGAATCTCTGCGGGAAAACCGCCAGGATTCAAGCCCAAATCACCGCGCATCATTTCTTTTACACTTTCAGGGAAAGCCAAAGTACCCCCCCTCAGTAAAATGTCCTCTTTTGTCAAATTATTGGAGGTCATGAAGAGTGCCATATCGCCAACAACCTTTGATGAAGGCGTCACTTTTACGATGTCTCCAAACATTTCATTCACGATATGGTAATTGTCTTTAACGGTCTCGAATTGTGCTTCCAAACCAAGGCTTCGGGCTTGTGGACGTAAATTAGAATATTGTCCACCCGGTATTTCGTGGTCATAAACTTCAGCCGTGCCTGATTTCAACTCACTTTCAAATGGGTAATAATATTCTCGGACATCTTCCCAATAATTTGAAAATTGGTTCAGCGAATGCAAATCGATGGGGTTTTCACGCTCATGCCCTTGCATCATGGCTACTATGGAGTTGAAATTGGGCTGTGAAGTTAAGCCTGACATACTCGCTATTGCCACATCAATGACATCCACACCGGCTTCAATCGCCTTGAAATAAGAAGCGGGTAGAATACTCGATGTGTCG
>JANMYC010000768.1:0-5150 GCA_031381715.1 Saprospiraceae bacterium | reverse complement strand
GAGCCGATTAATCTCAAATTTTTACAGCAAAACAGCGAATTACAGGCTTATACTGAGGGGGTGCAACTCGCCAATACGCCCAATGCCGTGAATCTGAAAAGCTACAATCCAGAGCGCATTGCATATAAAGTTAAGCAGTATTCGGTTGAAATAGAGCTTAAAGGTAAGCAGTATCAAACCACTTGCGATTGCGACCAAAAATTTTCAAAACTTTGTAGCCATAAAATAGCGGCGTTTATTCACCTCGGACGCTCTTTTGGTAAAAATCCTTTTAATTCCATCAAGGGTTTGGACACTCAAAAGGTACTTCGTTTAAAAGAATATGGCTACGCCGTGGATGATGAAAAAGTGGATGCCTTATTTGATATTGAAATAACGAATGGCGTTTTGACGGTCAAACCCAAAATAGCAGGTCTTTCAAAATTAAATAATGCCCAAGATTGGAAGCGTTTGAGACAGCAGTTTTTGACTCCGCCGAAGCCGCTTACCACCACATACAGAGGTGATGTGCTCGACGACGACGATGATAAAACCATTTTTGTCTATGTTTTCAAATTTAACGATACTTACCAGGGGGATAGAATAAAATACAGTGCTTTTAGTCCCTTTGATTTAGAGGAAGCTAAGACGGATTTAGTGAATTTTAAATTGAGCGTCGTTCAAGGAAAATGGAAAAAAGGGAAGGTGTCTGGTAAATTACAGGAGGTCAATATAAGTTACAAGACTTTCAGTTTGAGCGATTTGGAGTTATTAGATAAGGAAGATGCTGAACTGATGCAAAGCATTAAAAACCTCCAACCCGAGGTTTTGACCAAGCGTATTTTAGAAAAACACATTGAATTGCGCGGGGCTTGGAGCTTGTACGCCAATAACCTGACGACACCCGAACAGTGGGCAACTCAGCGGCAATTGGTGGGTGAGATATTGGCGGATGTTTTCAGGTTTTTACCGAATAAACAAGTTTATAAAAATATAGACACTGAAAAAAGTGAATCCATCAAACACAACTACCTCCTTCCACTGCATTTACTGAGGGGGCGTGCTTCTGCTGAGTTTTCGTTGGATGAAACGCCGCAGTTTTATGTTCTTTCCGCTAAAATCAGATTAAATGATGATGACTCTTTGGAGGATTTTAATCCGATGCGCCGTCAAGCGGATTGGATTTATGAATCGTCGAAAGGCATGATTTTGTTGGATGAAAAGGCTTTGCGGGCTTTGGATTTTTTTACCGCCAGTAACGCTATTTACGTTAAAAAGTCGGAATTAGCGGGATTTTTAGCGGATTTTGTCCTGCCTTTGATGAATTTCCATAATGTGGAATTGAATGTGCCGATTGATTTGATGGAAGGTGAAGCGGTACTTGAACCTAAAATATACTTGACTGAAACGGAGGATACTTTGACTCTGAACCCCGTTTACGCTTATAATTTTGACGGGATTATCAAAGAGTTTGAAATCAATAACCGCCTCAAACAAATGGTTTTTGAGCAGGAGGACAATGAAATGGCTCTTGTATATCGGAATGATGAGCGTGAAAATATTGTCCGCAATTTCATTCAAAAACTGCATCCGAAATTTGAACTTCAAGCCTTAGATAATCCTTCTTCGTTTACTTTAGGGATTAATGAATTATTTGAAAATGAGTGGTTTTTCACGGCTTTTGAAAAATTAAAAGCTGAAGGTGTAGAAGTTTTGGGTTTTGCTCAATTGAAAAAACTGAAATACAATCCGAATCGCGCTAAAATAAATATTAAAGCGAGTTCGGGCATCGATTGGTTTGACTTAGAGGTGCTGATAACGTTTGGGGAGCAATCCGTGAATTTGAAAGATGTGCGAAAAGCCATTTTTAATAAACAACATTATATCCGATTGGGCGATGGTACGCTCGGCATTTTACCACAAGAATGGATTGAAAAATACGCATCTGTCCTTAAAATGGGCGATGTAAAAGGCGATAAATTGCGGCTTTCACAGTTCCACATTTCATTGGTGGATGAATTGTACGGTGAAATTGATGGCAATGAAGTCCTGTTCAAACTGATGGAAAAACGCAACCGCTTGCGCAATTTCGAATCCATCGAAGCGCTGCCTTTACCTCAAAATTCGACCGCTATACTGAGGGGGTACCAACAATCGGGTTATAATTGGATGAATTTCTTGGATGAGTTTGGTTGGGGCGGCATCTTGGCGGACGATATGGGATTGGGAAAAACGGTGCAAGCCATCACGTTTTTACAAAAGCAAGTGGAGAATAAAACGAAACCTAATTTAGTTATAGTTCCCAAATCTCTTGTTTTTAACTGGCAAAAAGAATGTGAAAAATTTGCCCCCGAATTGCCTATTATGGTGTATTATGGCACGCAACGCAAGGCACTTTTAAAAGAAATTCCTAAAAAATCACTCACAATTACAACGTATGGGGCTATCCGCTCAGATATTGGCGATTTGAGAAATATTGATTTTAATTATATCATTTTGGACGAATCTCAGGCGATTAAAAACCCCGATGCGCTCGTTTCAAAAGCGGTAAAACTACTGAATTCTGATAATCGCTTAACGCTCACGGGTACGCCGATTGAAAACAATGTTTTTGACCTTTATTCTCAAATGGATTTCTTAAATCCGGGTATGTTGGGCAATATTGAGTTTTTTAAAAGGGAATTTGCTAATCCAATTGACCGTGAAAAAGACCCGCAGGCGACGCATCAATTGCGAAAATTGGTCTATCCTTTCATCCTCCGCAGAACTAAAGAAGAGGTGGCAAAGGAACTTCCTGAAAAAAGCGAATCCGTTATTTATTGTGAAATGGACAAGCACCAACGCCGTGTTTATGACGGATTTAAGGATAAATATCGGGATATGGTGTTGGGTAAAATTGACTCCGATGGCATCGGAAACGCAGGCATGTACATTTTAGAAGGCTTGATGAAATTGCGTCAAATATGCGATTCCCCCGCCCTTTTAAACGATAAAGAAGATTATGGGCATGAATCCGTGAAATTAACGGAATTGATTCCGCGCATCCAAGAGGACAGTGGGCGGCATAAAATATTGGTTTTTTCGCAGTTTCTCGGCATGTTGGATTTGATGAAAAAAGAATTGGATAAACTGCATATTCCCTACGAATATCTCGACGGACAAACCACCGACCGTCAAGAACGGGTTGAAAATTTTCAAACCAATGATTCTGTTCGAGTCTTTTTAATGAGCTTAAAAGCGGGTGGCGTGGGTCTGAATCTCACCGCCGCCGATTATGTTTATATCGTCGATCCGTGGTGGAATCCTGCCGTGGAAGCCCAAGCTATTGACCGAACGCACCGAATCGGGCAGGAAAAACCTGTTTTTGCTTATAAAATGATTTGTAAAGACACCGTAGAAGAGAAAATTTTACTCCTTCAAGAGAAGAAAAAGTCATTAGCCAAAGACCTCATTCACGTCGAATCAGGATTTGTAAAAGCTTTGACAAGGGATGATGTGATTTCTTTGTTTTCATAGTTATAAAAAGTAGAGGATTATAGATTTTTTTTCTATTTTTGGTTTTTATCATTTCTAACCACAGAGACCACAAAGAGACACAAAGGCAATATTGCTTTGTGCTCCTTTGTGGTCTCTGTGGTTGAAAATCTAAACAACCAGAATGAATATCATTATCATCATCATCTCTATTGGCGTATTGTTATTGCTCATGTTAAAGCTGCGCCTTAATGCATTTTTAGCGCTCATAGTCACCTCCATCGGTACAGGCATTGCGCTTGGCTTACCCATTGAAAAAGTCATAAAATCTATTGAAACGGGCATCGGCGGTACATTGGGGCAGCTCGCTTTAGTCATTGGTTTTGGTGCTATTTTAGGGGAAATTCTCTCCGAAAGTGGAGCAGTACAAAGCATTTCAGATAGTTTAATCAAGTTTTTTGGCATAAAAAATATCCGTTGGGCGATTCTCGTTTCGAGCCTTGTGGTCGGTATTCCCATGTTTTTTAATTCGGCTTTTGTGGTCGTCATACCCATTGTTTATGCTTTGGCAAGGCGAACGGGTTTGCCGTTGGTGTATCTGGGTATTCCGATGGTGGCGGCACTTTCGGTCACGCACGGTTACTTACCGCCCCACCCTGCCCCATCAGCGATATGCAATATTTATAAAGCCAACACGACTTTGGTGCTTTTTTACGGTTTTACCATCAGCATACCCGCTATTATTGCGGGGGGCATTTTGACGGGACCTTTCATGAAAAATATTCACACTGAAATCCCCTCCATTATTCCGCCACGTTCCGAAGATGCACCACCTCCCCCACCCCTCAGTATCAGCGTATTAATCGCCATTTCACCCATTATATTTATGTCGTTGGGGTCTATTTTAAAAATGGTTTCCAACCCATCAGAAGGGCTCTACAATATGGGTGCTTTGATTGGTGACCCCTCAGTATCTTTGCTTTTATCGGTACTTTTTGCGCTATATTTTTTAGGCATTCGCCAAGGAAAATCAATGGATACCCTCATGAATAGCATCGCCAACGCTGCCAAAGCTGTATCGATGGTTTTACTCATCATCGGAGCAGGTGGCGCATTCAAACAAGTTTTGGTAGATAGTGGCGTAGGAAAGGAAATTGCGGATTCTATGCTCCAAATCCCCGTTTCACCCCTTATTTTAGCGTGGGGAATTACGGCTACTTTGCGCGTCATGCTCGGTTCTGCAACCGTAGCCGCTTTAACCGCTGCGGGATTAATCGCCCCTATTGCGGATAGTTCGGGCGTCAGTCGCGAACTTTTGACATTGGCAACTGGCGCAGGCAGTATCTTCTTTTCAAACGTAAATGATACCGGTTTTTGGATGTTTAAAGAGTATTTTAATACCACTATTGGTCAAACTTTCCGCTCATGGTCAGTCATGGAAGCAGCCGTTTCTGTAGTGGGCTTAATGGGTGTGTTGGTTTTAAGTTTATTTATACATTAAACAAGTAAATACTTAAATAAGTAGATACGTATTATAACCTAATGCGAATAATAAGTTAAAAATGCCTTTAGGCATGATATATCAGTAGAAACCAATAAAAATATCAATTTTAGTCCCATAGGGATGGTATATTGAACTCAATTTCTCTGATTGACTTAATAGTTGATTCAATATATCGTCCCTATGGGACTTTACT
>JANMYC010000759.1:0-3702 GCA_031381715.1 Saprospiraceae bacterium | reverse complement strand
CCCCCCTCAGTATTTCGGCTAATGGAGTGCTTTATGGCATTTTCACATAGGGTTTGGATAATAATAGGCGGGATTTTCATTTCTAAAGTAGCTGAATCTATATCTTTCGAAAAGCGCAATCTTTTGCCAAATCGAATCTGTTCAAGAGCAATATATTTCATGACAGTTTCCATTTCCTCTTCTACTGTAACAAGGTCTTTTTTCTCATAATTCAAGGTATAACGCATCAAATCCGATAAAAGGAGTACGGCATCAGAAGTATTTTCATTTTGAGTCAAAGCCATCGAATGAATACTGTTCAAGGAATTGAAAAGAAAATGTGGATTCAATTGCGAGCGTAAATTGATGAGTTCCGCATCTTTTAACTGATTTTCCACTTTTAACTTTTCAAGTAATGCCCCCTTTGTAACTGCCGAATAACGGTAAAAATTAAAAGCTATAACCCATATCGAATACGCCATTAATTTAGTTAATTGACCATTCCATGACATGTGACTTAAGATAATAGTAAATTCTGGATTTTTAGAAAAACTTTCAGAATATATATTTGATGGGTTGAAAGTAAAGCCTATAAGTTGAAAAAAATTGACATTCAGATAAAAACGGAAAATTAAATCCAAAAAAGCCATTCCAACAATCGCACAAATACTTTGTACCACTATATATTGCAAAGGCTTTTCCCATACCCGTAGTTTCTGATAAAAGTATCTATACATACCCGTAATCAAGCCAATCCAGAATAAAAAAGACGTAATCAACACACACCGAGGAAGTAATGCGAATCCTAAAAAAATAGGTGCTGTAGTTCCCTGCGAAACATAATAAACGAGCCAAAAAGCAAGATTTAAAATCCAAAACAAGCGTAGATTAGAATTTCCCATTAGGTTGAATGTTATTAAATTTGGGTGTAAAATAATCTAAGTATTGAATCCAACAAAATTTTTCTTAGTTTTACCTCTAAACAAACCTTAAATATTCTATGAGAAATCAAGAGCTGGCTCGGCTTTTTTATAATGAAATACTGAAAAATCATAATGCGTCATTTGCTCCAGCAGATGCGACGGCTGAAGACGAGTCCACGGAACAGGACATTAAAATAAACAACTTATTCGAGCTATTAAAACGCATTTTTACGGATATTACTTCGGCTGAAAAAATACAGTTCACTACCCTTTTTTCGAGAATAGCTTTTGCTTTTCAGAAATACGAAGTACCACCCAAAAGGCAATATTTAATCCACCAATTCCGTAAAAAAGCCCATCATTTAGATAAAAAAAGCGATAAATCCTACGTTTATCAGTTGGGTTTGCGGGCTGTGACGGATGCGATTCGGGTATTTTATCATGAAGCCCCCCCCTCAGTAATTGAGGCAATTTTACCGTCTCCGGATATATTTCACTATTCCACACTCGATATTAAAAAGAAAACGCCTTTTTTAAGAGTTGTGGTTTTGCGGGACGATTCCAAGAATGAACACCTGATTGGCATCGAAGAAAACACCTCGGAGGAAGTCAGAATTCAATATAATATTACCGAACGCAATGAAAATTTTAAGCGTTCAATTGCCGTTTTGAAGCACTTTTTCACGTTTCCTATCACCTTGCATTTACTGGATAACGAGGTGACGACTTTTACGGAATCCGACGGAAGCGAAAAGACATTATTGCGCCCGCGCGCCTTCGCCTTAGAGCCTGACCACTTGATTGATGTCACCGCCATTGCCGAATGTTTTAGAAAAGAGGGTGCTGAGCCCCTACTCTATCTGCTTAAAAAATTTATGCCTTATGAAGTTTCTACGAGCATTATGAAGGGAAATATTGCCAATTTTTTCCTTGATGAGCTCATCGCCAATCCAGAGGTCACGTTTCAAGAAACCATTCGTAAAGTATTCAAAATCAACCCTTTAGCTTTCTGCTTATACACCGATAAAGAGTTCCGTGAAATTGTTGATGCTTCGCAGGGGCATTTTATCCACCTCAAACGCATGGTAACTGATGGACTCCCAAAAGAAGGAATTATTAGAGAAAACTGCTATTTAGAACCTTCGTTTTATGCGCCCAAATATGGCTTACAAGGGCGACTTGACTTACTATATCAAGACCCTGTTACTCAAAAATCAGCCATCGTAGAGTTAAAAAGTGGGACGCCATTTAAACCCAATATTTATGGTATTGCCAATAATCATTTTACCCAAACCTTGCTTTATGACTTACTTGTGAGCGCGGCTTTTGACGGTAAAACGGAGCCTTTGAATTATATTTTATATTCCGTTTTGGAAAAAGACAATCTGAAATATGCCCCCTCAGTAAAAGCACAGCAATACGAGGCTTTGAACATTCGGAATCAAATATTGGCTTTGGAGCAAGCCCTCATTAATCTTAACAGAAACGAAGAAGACAATTACAATATATTTAAAAAGCTGATTTCCAAGCTTTTAAATATTACAACTGGTTTTGAGAAACGAGATATTGCCCTGTTTGATAAAGTATATTCGAGTTTAACGGAATTAGAAAACCGCTATTTTAATTCATTTTGTTCCTTTATCGCCCGAGAACACCAGTTGGCGAAAGTGGGTGTGGAGGGCTCCGAAAGCATCAACGGGGTGGCATCGCTTTGGATAAATGATTTGAAGGAAAAAGAGGAGAATTTCAATATTTTCAGTTTTTTAAAACTCATCAAAAATGACAGTGCATTAGAAGATGCCTTGCTGATTTTTAATAAAACCGAACGCACCAATCCGCTCGCCAATTTCAGAATTGGGGATATTGTGGTGCTTTATCCCGCTTTTGAGCAAGATGAAACGTCCGTATTTGGCTCGGATTCGATACTTAAAAATCAGATTTTCAAGTGCACGCTTGTTTCCATTGAAACTGAAACCATCACCTTGCGGTTGCGCTCGCGCCAACTGAATCAATATATTTTTAAAACGACTGAATATTGGCACGTGGAGCACGACCTTTTGGATAGCAGTTTTACGGGCATGTACCGCAGTCTGTTTGAATTTATGCGGATTCCACAGTTAAAAAGGGATATTTTAATGACTTTAGCCCCCCCTCAGTATTTGGCGGATAATTTAGCTGAAAAGCATTCCGTCAGTGAAATGACCGACGAACAGAACCATATTTTCAATAAAATTATTCAATCAAAAGACTATTTTCTCTTGTGGGGACCTCCCGGAACGGGCAAAACGAGCATTATGCTCAAGCATTTAGTCGGACATTTTTTTAATAAAACATCTGAAAATCTGTTGCTTTTGGCTTATACCAATCGGGCGGTGGATGAAATATGTGAAGCCATTGAAAGTTTGGGCAGCTACATAAAAGAGCATTATATCCGCATTGGGTCACGCTATTCGACCTCCCCTCAGTATCATGAGCAATTATTGGACTTCAAAATAGGAAACATCACTACCCGCAAAGACCTAAAAGGACTAATAGAAAGCAAGCGCATATTTGTTGCCACGGTGGCATCCATGACGGGTAAACCCGAATTATTTAAATTAAAAAAATTCAATCGGGTCATTATTGATGAGGCTTCTCAAATTTTAGAACCCATTTTAGTGGGTTTATTGCCCCAATTCGACCATTTTACATTGATTGGCGACCATAAGCAATTGCCCGCCGTGGTGACGCAATCGGTAGAAGAATCCGCCGTTTCTTTTCCAGATTTAAATGAAATAGGTTTAAAAAATCTAAGAAATTC
>JANMYC010000745.1:0-2998 GCA_031381715.1 Saprospiraceae bacterium | reverse complement strand
CAACCCTACCAATTTGAGATGCCCGGCGGCGGGGGCGCCCGTATTTGTACTAAAAAAGATACCTATCCCGACGGTCGAGAGTTCGTGGGCTACGGCGTAAAACCTGATATTGAAGTAAAACAAACCGTGGAAGATTACATGACGCAGAAGGATAGAGTGCTTGAAAAAGCGGTAAGCTTTCTTAAGAATAAGTTGAAATAGGAATGGGAACCCCCTCATTATTTTTAACTAATTTATTGAAAATCAAAACTTTAAGCCATGATAAAGAACTATCTTCTTCTCGCTTTGAGGAACATCAAAAATAACCCGTTATACGCTTTCCTCAACATAGCAGGATTGAGCATTGGTTTGGCATCGAGCATTTTGATACTGCTTTGGGTATCTGATGAGTGGTTGTACAACCGTTTTCATACCAATTTGGACAATATCCATTTGATTTTACAAAATCAAAAACACGGTGGCGAGGTCGTGACACTTGAAGCCATGCCCGGTCCTTTGGCGGCTGCTTTGCGAACAGAAATGCCCGAAGTGGCTCGGGCTACTCGCGCAAGTTGGGCAGAAACGCATATTTTGACCCTCGGTGATAAAAGTTTTTCAGAACGGGGTATCTATGCCGAAGCTGATTTTTTAAACATCTTTAAATTCCCTGCGCTCAAAGGAGACCCCGTGGCAGCTTTAAAAGACATCAATTCCGTGGTTCTGACCGAAAGAACGGCTAAAAAGCTTTTCGGTGAAGAAGACCCGATTGGGAAAGTCATACGGCACAATGGGCAAAATAATTTGACTGTGGCGGCTATTTTAAAAGATATTCCGCGATTGAGTTCAGTGCGTTTTGATGTGCTTTTGCCCTTTGGTATCTATGAAAAAGCGAAAATAGCGTGGATAAATACGGAGTGGCATAATAACTCAATGCCAACTTGGGTGGAACTGAATCCAAACACCAATTTAACCGCATTTAATCAAAAATTAGAACCTTATTTGCCTTCAAAAACGCAGGAAGATGAAGCCCAAATTTTTGCTTATCCCTTAGCAAACTGGCGTTTGTGGAATGAGTTTGAGAATGGAAAAGTAAGTGGTGGGCGCATTGATTTGATGCGAATGTTGGCAATTTTGGGCATTTTTATTTTAATGATTGCGTGTGTCAATTTTATGAATTTGGCGACGGCACGCTCACAAAAACGCGCCCGAGAAGTCGGCGTTCGCAAGGTTTTAGGTGCATTTAGGGGTATGTTGATTGGGCAATTTTTGAGTGAGTCTTTGATTATGGCGTTTATTGCTTTGGGTTTGGGTGTGTTGTTGACCCAATTGATTTTGCCCAGTTTCAATCAGTTTTTTAATAAAGCCTTGGAGTTAACAACCGCTAATTGGGGTATTTGGGCAACTGTTTTGGGTCTGGGTTTATTCACGGGTATTGTAGCAGGCAGCTATCCCGCTTTTTATTTGAGTCGATTTAATCCCATAAAAGTCATCAAAAGCGGCGCATTTACCAAAGATAAAATGGGAGGTAGTATCCGCATGGCGTTGGTTACTTTTCAATTTTGCATATCTATTTTTCTCATTATTAGTACAATTGTCTTTTTAAAACAATTGGAATACGCTCAAAATCGCCCCATCGGTTATGAGCAAGACCATCTGATTGAAATCCCTGCGCGCGGCAATATGCCCGACACTTACGAAGCCGTTAAAAATGACTTGTTACAATTGCGCGGTGTAAAATCCGTGACAACGAGTAATAGCAATCTGCTTTTTTACGGTGAAAACACAGCGGGGATTAAATGGGAAGGTAAAACAAAAGACCAAAACTTTTCGGTCAGTTTGGCGTGGGTCGGCTTGGATTGGACCCAAACAACGGGTATGAAAATCGTGAAAGGACGCGATTTCAGCGCAGAATACGGCAGAGATACTTTTGCCTGCCTTTTGAACCAGACCGCCGTAAAAATGATGGGTTTGAAAGAACCTGTCATCGGCACTGTTTTGCACCGAGATACCAATTTGACGGTGGTAGGCGTGGTGGAAGATTATGTTTTCAACGAGCCCCTTGGAAAAATCAGCCCCGTCATGCTTTGCCACGCCCGAGAGGGGATGAACAGTTTTTTTGTAAAATTGGAAAATGATAAAAATGTGCAACAAAACTTAGCCCAAATTGAGCAAACGGTTAAAAAACACAACCCCTCAGTACCTGTTCGTTTGCGCTTCACAAAAGAGGAATATCAGAGTAATTTTGATGAAATCCGCTTTTCGGGGCGAATGGCACGGCTGTTCGGCGGTTTAGCGATTTTTATAAGTTGCTTAGGGCTGTTCGGTCTATCGGCTTTTTTGGCGGAACGCCGACAAAAAGAAATAGGCATCCGCAAAGTATTGGGTGCGCCCGTCTATAATATCTGGCTGCAACTCTCCAAAGATTTCCTCAAACCCGTAGTCATTGCGTTCATCTTGGCAACGCCTTTTACGATTTGGGCAATGCAAAAATTGCTTTCAAAAGTAGAATATCACATTGAATTGCAATGGTGGATGTTTGCGTTATCAGGCATTTTAGCTTTGATAATTGCCATTTTAACGGTGAGTTTTCAAGCCATAAAAGCGGCGGTGGCAAACCCAGTAAAATCGTTGCGGACGGAATAATTCGATTTCTGATGTGGGAT
Organism: Saprospiraceae bacterium; assembly: GCA_031381715.1. Taxonomy (GTDB): domain Bacteria; phylum Bacteroidota; class Bacteroidia; order Chitinophagales; family Saprospiraceae; genus JAAFJT01. The sequence goes on along the minus strand of JANMYC010000745.1, from coordinate 356 downwards.
TTCGGATTTCGGCACTTCCCGAAATCCGAAATCGAACATCCAAAATCGAAAAATACTGAGGGGCTCTGTCCTGAGAACTCGGTGGGTGCATTTTCATTAAAAAAGTAAAAAATCAAAGTCATGTTAAAGAACTATCTAAAAATCGCTTGGCGAAATCTTATGCGGAATAAGATTTACAGCTTCATCAATATTGCGGGTTTGAGCATTGGTTTGATGGTATCAATCCTCATTTTATTGTTCGTTATTCATGAGGTGAATTACGACAAATTTCATGTGAATGGCGACAATATTTACAAGATAGAGATGGAATTAAAACACGGAGACCGTACTATTAATATTGAAGGCATGACTTCAAG
>JANMYC010000740.1:0-2344 GCA_031381715.1 Saprospiraceae bacterium | reverse complement strand
CCGTGCGTTGCTTCGGGTTGCAGATGCGGCTATTTTACTGAGGGGGTCTAAAAATTGGTCAAATAACGACCATACAGCCTTGAAAAAATGGTTTTCAGATTTTTTAACATGGCTTACAGATAGTCCGCTCGGAAAAGATGAAGCCGATGAACACAACAATCATGGCACTTATTATGATGTGCAAGTCATTGCGTATGCCCTTTTTACAGATAAACCAGAACTGGCTAAAAAGCAAATTGAAGTAACAAAAACCCGTATCGCAAGTCAATTGAAACCAGACGGTAGCCAACCCCATGAATTGGCACGCACTGTCTCTTGGGGATATGTCAATATGAATTTATCAGGTTTTTTTCAAATTGCACGAATGGCTGAAAATGTGAATATTGACCTTTGGAAATATGAAACAAATGATGGTAAAAACCTACAAAAATGCGTGGATTGGATGCTTCCATACTTGAAAAAAGAGAAAAAATGGGATTATAAGCAAATCAAAAAAATGGAATACGACGAAACAGTTTGGCTCTTGAAAACGGCAGCAAAAAAGTATTCCAAACCCGATTATGATGCGTTGGCTAAAGAAATTGATATTAAAAACTACGAATCAGATTTGGGGCAATTGACGTTTTAAAAGCATTTTTAACATCAAAATACTGTCACGCAAAGCGTGATGGCGATAAAAGCGACAAGGGGGTATGAAAAATCTTGTATTGATTTTAAATCTTTGTTTTGCTTCGACATTCGGCTTGTCCGCTCAAATATCTAAGCAAAATGACGCTGTTTTATTTAAAAAAGTAAGTAAAGTTTTAAAGAAAACCATTATTGCCAAAGCGGATAGTGCGTTATCGTTGAAACCCATAACCGTTACTGCCGAACATTCGGAACGGTCGGCAGGGGGCGTTCACGATTTTTTTTCGGAAGGTGATTATTGGTGGCAAAATCCTGATGACCCAAATGGGGCATATATTCAACGGGATGGTCAATCGAACCCCAATAATTTTACGGCGCACCGAAAAGCGATGGTGCGGTTTAGTCAAATTATTGGCTCCCTGTCTTCGGCGTATTTAATTACGAAGAATGAAAAATACGTAAAACAGGCTTTTTTACACCTAAATGCGTGGTTTATTGACGAAAAAACCGCGATGAATCCTTCTTTGCTCTACGCACAAGCCATCAAAGGCAAAGCTACGGGCAGAGGCATTGGACTGATTGACATGATTCAAATGATGGAAGTGGCGCAAGGTATCCGCGTTATGGAGCAAGCAAAATGCGTGAATAAAGCGGAATTAACGACCATCAAAAACTGGTTTTCTCGCTATTTAGATTGGGTTACGACGCACCCTTATGGCATTGAAGAACGAGAAGCAAAGAACAATCATGGCACTTGTTGGGTCATGCAAGTTGCCTGTTTTGCAAAATTAACGGACAATAAAACATTAATTGATGACTGCAAAAATCGTTTTAAAACAATTTTATTACCCAATCAATTAGCCCAAAATGGCAGTTTTCCATTAGAATTAAAACGCACAAAACCCTACGGTTATTCCATCTTTAATTTAGATGCGATGACGACTGTTTGCCATATTTTATCAGACGCCCAAGAAGACCTTTGGAACTATACCCTACCCGACGGACGAACCCTTAAAAATGCCGTAGATTTCATGTATCCCTTTATCGAAAATAAAGGAAAATGGACATATCCGCAAGACATTATGTATTGGAATGACTATCCCGTAGCCCCACCCTTTTTATTATTTGGCTATAAAAAATACGCAGATAAAAACTGGTGGCAAACGTGGAAAAGATTGGAACATTTCCCACAAGTTGAAGAAGTTGTTAGAAATTTACCCATTAGAAATCCATTGATTTGGATTTAATTCATAATGAAATTTGTAGAAAATAGACTAAATTTTTAATTTTTAGCGTCAAAATACTGAGGGGTATAAAATTCAATAAAATGAGTCCTAAAACTTTCCAAAAGCTAAAAACTTTTGGAAAGTTCGTACCGCCAAATTTAATTTTTTACAAATTTTGACACTACCCTATCATTACCAATTAAAACATTAATAAAATAAATGCCTTTTGCTAATTCATTAACAGGAACGGTAAATAATGACGTATTTCTAACTAATTTATCTTTAAAAACAAGGCGTCCATTGGTGTCAAAAATGCCTAATTCTGCATTATTTTCATTAAGATTAATCAATTCAATTTTAATTAAATTTTCATTAGTAATTAAATTTGGATAAATATTTAATGCCAATTTTGCGCCGCTTTTTTGTACCGAAATAATGGGTGAATACGTAAATTCCCCATTAATATCCATTTGTTTTAAGCGATAATAAGC
>JANMYC010000724.1:0-4302 GCA_031381715.1 Saprospiraceae bacterium | reverse complement strand
GTTATCTAACGCCAAAAAATCAGGGCAAAATTGCCTATTACCTTTTATCAAAACTCTACAAAATCGAAAAAACGATATAGCTTCTTTTGCCAAAACTCATGTCACTAATGCTGCAACTGAAGGACTCAATAATCTCATTCGGCACATCAAAAGATTATCTTTTGGTCTACCCAATTTTCAACACATGAGAATTAGAGTTTTGATGAATTCTTATTAATCCACTAAAATTTTCATAGAACCATTTAATTCAGCCTTTTTAGTGCCTTTTTCCTCTTCATCAAATGCTTTAGAGGTATTAGATTGGGCATTTTTTTTTAAAAAGTGGATGAGTGTCGCTTCGGTTTGAGGTGGCTCATTTTCTACAATGGCGAAGTATATCTTTTTAGTCGTTTTATTTTGAAACTGAGCGGAGAGTACAGCTGCAACTTCAGCAGTTTTAGCTAAAAGAACAATACCACTGGCTACTCTATCGAGCCTATTGATTAAAAATAGGGTTTGTTTGAAAAAAGATTCAGCGTATTGAATAAGTGAAGTATCGCCTGTGGTATCGGGCTGAGAGGGTATAAGTGGCGGTTTATGAATGGCTACGCAATAGTCATCATTATATAAGATTTGATTCTCTATATTCATTATTTTATCTCTTCGTAATCTGTAAGGTCGCCGAGTTTATTGTTTTTCTTTTCACTTTTCTTTTCGTTTGGCTTGTCATAAATATGCCGATGCTCCACTATTACTTTCGGACGAAATAGCGTGCGATAGATGAAAAGAATTAATACCGTAAAAAATAGATATTTCATTTTATATGGGCTTGAAAGAACAAGATATTTTAAATATATTGATTTTCGACTACTTTCTGGGATTTCGCTTCCCAAAACAACCAATAAACTAATAACCAACAACTACTTAAATGCCAACAACTACTTCAAACATATCTTCTTTATTGAAGTATTTTATGGCTAAATCTCGAATATCGTTGGGCGTAATGTTTTTTACAGTTTCCACAAAAGATTCGAATGCATCTAAGGGTACCCCCTCAGTAACAAACGACCTAATGACGTCTGAAATGGCAATGGGGCCATCTACCATATTGAGCATGTTACCGAGTATATAATTTTGAACCATTTTGAGTTCTTCTGGGCTTACAAGTTCTTTTTGTAAAGTCTCCATTTCATTATAAATCTCCGTGATGGCTTTTTTTACAAACTTATTACCCACTTCAGATGAAACGTAAAAATAACCATCGTGGTGCATCAAATCAAGGGCTGAATAGATATTATAGGTGAATCCCTTCTTTTCCCTAATATTATTCATCAATCGCGAACCGAAATAACCACCCAAAATAGTATTTAACACATAAAAACCATTAAAATCAGGGTGTTTTCTATTGCCAAACTGTCTACCTATCCGAATGGCTGATTGAACAGTATCAGCATTTTTAACCTTGATTTTTACCGGTTTATTCCTCGAAATACTGAGGGGGGCAGGGTGTTCAGGAGCAACGGTTTTATTTTGACCAATGTGCTGATTGAGCAATTTTAGAATATTATCATCCGTTTTACCGCTTAAAAAAATAAGGCAATTATCAGAGGTATAGTTGCTTTTATGGTGTAAAATGAGGTCATCGCGAGTCAGAGCTTTATAATCCGCCGGTGTAGAATTATAACCATAAGGATGATTTTCGCCGAATATCAATTCTGTTATTTTGCGATAGGCGAGCACATCATTTTTAGTTAATTCTACGATTAAGCTTTGAATATTATTTTCAGCAAAAATGGACAATTCCCTCTCTGGAAAACTCGGTTTCAAAAGTATTTCTGCCATTAGCGGTATGAGTTGCTCAAAATGCTTGGTCATGCAGTATAGAACCAAACTGCCTGTGTCAAGGTTGACAGGGGTTTGGAGCGTGCCAGCATAAAAATCAACGCGTTCGGCTAATTCCGAGGAAGTGAAATGCTCAGTACCTTCTCGCAACATTCGTGCGGTGGCGCGCGAAACAAGGCGCTTGTGCTCATGTGAGCGACCCGAGAGAAAAACGACCTCTACTTTCATTATCTCTTGAGTACCCAATCGCGTTTCATAAACGGGGATTCCGTTATCGAGAAATGATACTGTAGGACGTGGTAAATGCAGCGACGATACTTCGTGTATTGGTGGCGGCGTTTTACGGCTTAATATTTCTTGCTTTAGTAGCTTCAATTCTTATTCTTTATTTTTAGAAGGACAAAGGTAAATATTATATCTAATTGAGTAACTCAAAGGACGCATGAAGAGCATAATTATTTTCAAAAGGAAAAGTTAATGTTCGGAGGTAATAACTTGAAAATGAGCATTTGGCATTGAATATGTTATTTAATAAGTTTACATTTTTATTTATTCTAACTATTTGATTGTCAAATTTTTAAACAAATAAAAAAACATAAATTATATTAATCAAAGTCATGCAATTTAAAAAAGTCGTTAATTTATCATTATAGTACATTTTAGTGGTGGGTTACAGTGAAAGGGGGGTAGCAAAAGATACATTGAGAATAGAGACCAACCTGAAATAAAAAAAAATAAAAGCTGAAAAAACGTTTGAAGGCATTTTTTATGCTATAAATACTGAGGGGGGGGGCGCACAATTGAGAATTGGCGATTTTGTAAAAATCCGTTACATCGGAAAATTATTGACTGGTCAGGTCTTTGACCAATCACCCAAAAATGAGGCATTTATTTTTCAATTGGGTTATGGGCAAGTAATAAAAGGTTGGGATATTCTTTTTCCTAAATTAAAAGTGGGAACAAAGACCACCTTATACATTCCTGCTGAGTTAGGCTACGGTAGTGAGGGGATTGGAACTATCATTCCAGCGAATACACCTTTGGTTTTTGACATAGAAATTGAAGCTGTGATGAATGCAAAGCAATACAACGACCAAATGAGGGAATTAGAGGATAGTGGTCGTAAAGAATTGTACAGGCAAGTAGAGGAGCGTTTCCTTGAAGATAAAAAGCAGATTAATGATTATGCCATTGCTCATAAGTTAAAAATGCAGCGTACGGAAAGTGGCATCAGTTATACTATCACAAAAGAGGGAAAAGGAGATAATGCCAAAGAAGGTAAAACCGTGGTGTTTAACTATGAAGGTTATTTATTGAACGATAAAAAATTCGGGGCAAGTAAAGAAAAGTTGCCTACTACCTTCAAGTTAGGTGAAAATAAAGTGATGGAAGGTTGGGAAGAAAGTTTTAAATATTTCAATAAAGGCAGTGAAGGCTACATCATTATTCCTACCCGATTAGCTTACGATTCATTGATATCTGAAAATACACAAGATGAAATGCCTGCTCATTCGGTACTCGTTTTTAAAGTGCAAGTTATTGATATTCAGTAATTTGGTTCCATTTTTTAAATATCGTTAAAAAAAATAAGTGCTTGTGGTGTTATAAACCCAAGCACTTATTATTCTTTTATAACAGCCGAAATTTTTTAATTGAGATTATTCAATTTAGTCTGAACCTCATCAACAACTTTCTTCTGAGTTTCCATTTTAACCTTCGTTTCTTCCTGTTGTTTCAGGTTCGTTTTGATATCTTCTTCAGCTTTTGCAATTTTTTTCTTATAATCCTCGATATCTGTTAATAGGCCGGCATTCTTTTTTTCAAGGCTTTTTTGATCGCTTTCAAGCTTTTTTAACGTTTTTTGCTGTTCTTCGAGTTGAAGTTTTGTTTGTTCTTTGCTTACAGTGATGGCGTAATTGAACATCATTTTCTCAGCTTCACTGTATTTGTCTTTAAAATCTTTAGAGTTGACATAAGCACCGCCGAGGTCAATCCAAAGAGTAGCAGTAGTATTGTCATTGGTTTCGTTAAACTTCATGTACATATCTACTGTGTTTCCGCCGCCAATGCCTGCAATCATGGCATTGTCAAGGAAATATTCATCATTTTTTTTGTCGCGTTTGTAATCGCCTTTGTATTGCTTGATGAAGTCTTTCCAAATTTTTTCAGCAAATTTAGCGTTGGTTTTACTAAGATTGACTGAAAGGCTGTTTTTAGTGCCTTGGCTCATAACTTTTTCAGTTTCAGAGATAAGGGATTGAGATTCTACACCTTTAGGTGTTAATTGAGCAAAAAATACTGAGGGGGTACTTAAAAATAATGTGAACAAGAAACTGAACTTTAGATTCTTCATAAATCAATGGTTTTAATTGTTTAGAAAAAAATGAATCGTATTTTTACATAGAGTTAAAATCTAAACTTTAAAAATACATTCCCAATAACAGCGATTTTTATAAAAAAGTGCATAATTTTTGAATAAGG
>JANMYC010000707.1:0-1673 GCA_031381715.1 Saprospiraceae bacterium | reverse complement strand
TACTGCTTTTACTCGAACAAGCCCGTACCATCAATATGGGTAAAATCAGGATTCCTATCTCCATTTCCCCTTTTATTCGCTTAAAATTAGGAGATACTTTCCTCTTTTTAATTGCGCACAATCAACGGCATATTCTGCAATTGGAGAGAGCGTTGAATTTGAACTAAAGCCGCTAAAATACTTTTAAAACGGTCTAATAGTTTTTTAGAAAAGTTAAATAGGGTTTTAAAAGGGGCATCGCCCTGTCAGTTCGGTAGTAAAACTATAAATATTAAGAATCGGTCGCGGCAGAGCCGCATAACTTTTAATTCTTTTGCGGCTCTGCCGCCCCGAGCACTCGGGGTAAAATGATAATTTGTCGCGATTTCTACCGAACTGTCAGGGCGATGCCCCTTTCAAGTTTAGTTAAAATTTCATTAGAAAACTCTAAACGGTTGAAATACTGAGGGTAAGTTTTTCAAAAAAGTCTTATCTTCACTTCTGTTCTGAAATCCAACTTTGACAGACTATGATGAAATATCAACGGAATTTTTTGGAATTTTTGGCAATTATCCTTCTGGGTGAGGCGGTTGTGATTATTGAAAACAGTGGATATTTGGGTACAACCATGTTATATACCTTGGTGGTGGGCATCTGTTGGCTTAAAACAGCGTGGTTTGTGTACGAAACTTCACAGGATTTGAATCGTGCCACTACCCACAACCTACCCTATCACCAATTTTTAAAAATAGTGGGTATCAATATGACACAAGTCATGCTGTCTTTTGGCATTGATTACTACACCCTTTTGCAGATAGATAGGACTTGTTTAAACGAAATAAATCCCGCATTTAACGAGTTGGAATTGCTTTTTGAATGTGTTTATTTCAGCGCGCTCAATTTTTCCTATTTTGGATATGGTGATATTACCCCAGCGAATATCCCCGCTAAATTGGTCTCCCTCACCGAAATCCTCATGGGTTTTATGACGGTGATATTTATCCTTTCAGATTTTATTACCTTGAAAGAATCAATGAAAAATGAGAAGTCTTAATAGTCGCTTACGCTCCATTTAGCCACTGATTACGCTGATATTGACTGATTTTACACTGATTCCCTAGTTAAAATATATATTTTATTAAAAAATCAGTGTAAAATCAGTCAATATCAGTAGAATCAGTGGCTAAACGGAGCGTAAGCGACTATGTAATGTGTCTTTTAAAACGGCTGACCATGCGTCAATCCAATTACTTTTTGAGTTAAAGCGGGGAAATAATGGAGCGTTTTGAGGGCTAATTGAGTGCTTGTATTTTTACCAAAAAGGTGTTGCAGATGTTGCCCCATCCAAATACGAGAATTAAAATTGCCTTTCCAAACGTGGTTGTAACGGCTGATGAGTTCTTCTTTTTTAATTTTTCCGTTAAAATAAAGGGGCAATAACGAGGCTAATAACTTAGAAGCCCGCATCGCCATACTCATGCCATTACCACAAAGCGGCGTAATCGCGCCCGCCGAATCACCCACCATAAACATACCGTTGAGATAAGTCTCTTTTGGATGAAAATAAACGTTGCTAATCACCATTGGCTTGTCGTATAAAAAATTGGATTCCGTGAAATACTTTTTTAGAAAAGGGTTTTTATGTAAAATGGTCTCCTCCATCGCCTTCAAATCGTTGCCTGACTTTTGCAAAT
>JANMYC010000666.1:0-4523 GCA_031381715.1 Saprospiraceae bacterium | reverse complement strand
CATGTAAAACTGTGAGTAAGTAAGGATTTAACTATTATTTAAATATTATAAAATTATAAATTAATATCTACCTATTTTATGTTACGTTTATTTTTTGTAACTTTGTGTTGTGTTTAAAACTTTTTTTCTCAAATTTTTTTTTTAAATAAATTATTCTATTTTTGATAATCGTTGTTTAAACACATATAAAATACTATCAATAACTTGTTACCCTCCTAATTTAGTTTATTCATATTTAACTCCACCAAAAACTCATTGAATAACATCAGTATACGATGTTACAGCCATTTAAATAGGATTAATTATTTAAATATATTTTTGAGAAATATTCTCGGACACTTAAAACAACACATTTTGCATGAAAAATTTATCACCACACGTAGAATTAGTTAACCAAATTGTATGTAACGCCCACGATGCTGGAGTTGTACAGATCAAGATTCAAGATTCCAAGGTAGATGGAAAAACCGTTATCGTAAATGGAAAAGAGAAAGTTTACTTTGGTAATTGTAGTTATTTGGGCTTAGAGTTAGACGAAAGAATTAAAGATGCTGCTATTGAGGCTATTCGAAATTATGGAACTTATTTTTCTTGTTCAAGAACATATGTAGAAATTCCATTATTTGAAGAGTTAGAGTATTTGTTTTTTCAAATGTTTGGTAAGCCATGCACAGTATCACCTACAACTACATTAGGTCACATGTCAAATATTCCAACTTTAATTAGACCTCAAGATGCTGTTATTATGGATCATCAAGTTCATGCGAGTATACAAAGCGCAGTCCAGATTGTAAAAGCAAATGGTACTTATGTTGAAGTTATGAGACATGGTCGAATGGATATGTTAGAATCTCGAATAAATAAATTAAAAGATAAATATGATAGAATCTGGTTTATGACTGACGGCGTCTATTCTATGTACGGTGATGTAGCTCCAGTTTCAGAACTGCATGAGTTGATGGATAAGTACGAGCAACTTTGGTGTTATGTCGATGATGCTCATGGAATGAGTTGGGCAGGAGAGAAGGGTACTGGATATGTACTTAGCAAGTTGCCAAATTTTCATGAAAGACTTATATTGATACTTTCATTAGCTAAAGGTTTTGGGGTTTGTGGTGCTGTGATGGTTTACCCTAATAGAGAAATTAGAGAAATTGTTAAAAACTGTGGCTCTACTTTAGTTTTTTCGGGTCCTCCGCAGCCAGTGACTTTAGGCGCAAGTATTGCATCTTGTCGTATACATTTAAGTGATGAGATTTATGATAGGCAAGATAAATTAGCTGACTTGATGAGGTATTATGTAATAACGGCAAAGGGGCTTGGTCTACCATTAGTTAGTGATTCGAAGACACCAATCTTTTTCGTTGGAGTTGGAACTCCCGATACCGGCTATGAAATATCTAAAAGGATGCTTGATAGTGGGTTTCTATTAAATTTATCTGCGTTCCCTGCGGTACCTTATAAAAATACTGGACTCAGAAGTACTCTGACAATAAATCATACTGTCCAAGACATTTATGACATGCTTTCAACTTTAGCAAATCATTTAGAGGACATGGAGAAAAAGAAAAAAGTAAATAAGCAAGAAATATGTAAGGCGTTTGCTTTATCGTATTAAATTTTTATTTATTTTAATTTTAAAAAAGACTTTAGCTATTTCTGTAGTAGCTAAAGTCTTTTTATTGGTACTAAATTTGACATACTCTAATGTAATGAAGGGTATTCACAATTTTAGAAAATGTAAGAAAGTTGTTTTATTGAATTTTTATGTAAGCTGACTAATTTATAATATAAGTAGTTTGGCTAAAATAATCGCTGCTATCTTTTAAAGTCGGTTCTATAAAATGTGAAAAATACTCCGCTATGCTCCGCATTTTTCACATTTTATAGCCCGACGATAGCAGCGATTATTTCTTTACGCCTACTTACACAAATTACACCTTTCTGCTTTTAGGACATTTTTAGAGAAAAGTAAATGACGAGAGATTTACTTAGAAGACTTTGATTTTGATTTACCTAGAAAATATAGTACCAGAGTAGGTTAAATTATAAAAGTTAAATTTGTGTATTAATATTATGGTATATATAAATAAAATTATTGAGTCAATTCTACCTCTTCATTTGAAGAAGAACCCTATTTTATATAGGAAGGCTAAAATACTAACATATATACATGTTTTTTGTATTATTGTTGGGCTTTTTCTGTTTGTTTTTTCATCTATTATCGCACCAGATAATCCTGTTCCAATTTTACCGGGAGTAATATTAGTTATAATATTAACATATCTTTGGTATCGTCGAGGTGATCTTATTCTTTCTGGCAATCTTTTAGCTGCGGCATTTGCAGCTCCTCTAGCTCCATTTGTCCCTGAAACTGGAGGAATACACTCGGATAACCTTTTATGGCTAATTATATCTCCTATCATAGCCCTCCTATTTGCAAATAAAAGATCTGGATATTTATGGATCAGCGCTCTTTTAATTTATACTTGTCTACTGTTCTTGTATCACGATAAAATTCCAATTAATTTAACAGTAAACGGAGCTGATTATTATTTTATTAGTTATTTTTTCCTTTTTTTAGCTATTTTCGGTACAGTAATAATCTTTGAAACTGGTCAAGCATTAATCATCAAGATGCTTAATAATCAAAAAGCTCTTTTAGAGGAACAGAAAGTCCTATTAGAGGAGCAAAAAGAACTTTTAGAACAGCAAAAAGCGGAGATTTCCCAAAAAAATGAGGAGCTTGAAGAAATTCAGATAACGCTTAGGAAATCTAACTCGGAACTTGAAAACTTCGCATTTGTGGCTTCACATGACTTGAAAGAGCCTTTGAGAATGATTCGGATGTATTCTGGGTTCACTCAAAAAAGATTATTGGGGCATACAGATAAGTCTGTCCATGAGTTTATGGGATATGTCAATGATGGTGCGGAGAGAATGGAAGCGTTATTAAATGATTTATTGCAGTACTCACGCTTAGGTAAGAAAAAAGAAGATGTTAAAGATATTGATTTGAATAATACGCTTTTTGTGGTTATTAACAATATGTTAGCAAATATGAAAGATACGGATGCTTCTATTATGGCAAATAAACTACCTGTAATCGAGGCTAATCATACCGAAATGGTGCAGTTATTTCAAAATCTTATTGCTAATTCAATCAAATTCAGGAGGACGGGCGTTTTACCCGAAATTAAAATATTGGCTCAGGATAATGGTGAGCAATTCCTAATCAGTTTTACGGATAATGGTATTGGAATTAAAGAAGAATTCCGTGAAAGAGTGTTTGGTATTTTTGAAAAATTGCATAAACATACTGAATATGAAGGCACCGGTATTGGCTTAGCTACATGCAAAAAAATAGTGGGTAGCGTAGGGGGCGATATTTGGCTTGAAAGTACTGAGGGGGTAGGCACTACATTCTTTTTTACCTTGCCAAAGCCCAGCTTTAATTAGTCTCGTTTTCGATTAGCTCTGATACTATCTTTCCAGACAATAAACAAAGAGGAATACCGCCGCCAGGATGAACGGAACCTCCACAAAAATATAGATTTTTTATATCCGTCGAGAAATTCTTATGTCTCAAAAAGGCTGACATCATGGAATTGCTGCTTGTACCGTACAATGCTCCTCCATAAGATGCTGTTTTTGATTCTATACTGAGGGGGGTAAGCATCTCTTCTATTTCTATAATTGATTGCAAATCAGTATTTAATACTTTTGATATTTTATTAATAACATCCAATCGTGTTTTACTGATAATAGAATCCCAATCTTGACCTGAGTTATGGGGTACGTTCACCATCACAAACCAATTTTCGCAATTTTCGGGGGCATCAGTAGGTGTTAATTTTGAAGTAATGTTGACATATACTGTTGGATCATCATAAACGGTGCCTTTTTCTAAGTAATCAAACTCTTTTTTATAGTCATTTGAAAAGAAAATATTGTGCAAGTTGAGTTCTTTAAATGACTTGTTGATACCCCAATAAAAAATCAAAGCTGATGTAGAGCGTTCTTGATTCAAGGTTTTTTCGGGATGTTTTTCATCTGGCATCAATTTTTTATATGTAAAATATACATCCATATTGGACACCACCAAATCAAAATTATATTTTTCTCCCCCCTCAGTATTTAGCCCTTCTACCGCTCCGTTTTTAATATTAATCTCTTTTACCTTTTTATTAAAATGGAAATGAACGCCCTTTAATTGAGCCAATCGATAAATGGATTGAGTAATTTCGTACATGCCTCCTTTAGGGTAAAAAGTGCCTATGCCGTGTTCAAAATGAGGAATCACGCTCAACATTCCCGATGCTTTATATGGATTAGAGCCATTGTAAGTAGCGAATCTGTTAAAAAATTGGATGAGTTTTGGGTTTTGAGTAAATGCTTCGTGTGTGGCATTCATTGTTTTAAATATATCAAAAGAGGGCATCAACACAAAGGCTTTTAGCACTTGTGGACTCAACCACGTTTTAAGCTTATGTAGGCTTTTTTCCAGAAAAATACGACCTGCA
>JANMYC010000659.1:0-3481 GCA_031381715.1 Saprospiraceae bacterium | reverse complement strand
AGTGGATAAATTGAGCCGTCCTTTTTTCAAAAATCACTACGATGCTTTCGTTAAAAAAGTAGTGGAAAATGGTAAAAAAGTTGCCCCAAATGCCTTGCAATACGTGGAAATTGACAGCTACGAAATGGGCGGACAAAACTGGACGGAAGGGATTGATGCCTTGTTTTTGAAAGAATATAGCTATGATTTTAAGGCTTTTTTACCCCTAATTACGGGTCGTTTTGTGGAAAGTGCGGACGCTTCGGAAGCCATTTTGGAGGATTATCGAGAGTTGATTTGTAACTTGATGACCAATAATTATTTCGGCTATTTTCAAGAATTGTGTCATAAATACGGTCTTAAAACTTATATCGAACCCTACGGTTTTGGACCCATTAACAACCTTGAAGTCGGTTCAAAAGCCGATATTCCAATGGGCGAATTTTGGATGTACCGCAACTTGACCCAAGTCAATTCTGCCATTCAATCGGCGCATATATACGGAAAACCCGTTATTTCTGCCGAAAGTTTTACCTCCGAATCGCAATTAAATTGGAAAATGCACCCCGCACTCGCCAAAGTTTGGGGCGATAAAGCGTGGGCGGCGGGCATCAATGAATTTATGTTTCACCGTTTTGCCCACCAAGCCAATCCCAATGTTTTACCTGGGATGACGATGAATCGTTGGGGTTCGCACATTGACCGCACGCAAACGTGGTGGCTCAATGCGGGGGCGGCGTGGTTCAAATACCTGTCGAGGGGCGCATATCTCTTGCAATCGGGCGTGCCTGTGTCCGATTTATTGGTTTTTGTGGGCGATGGCTCGCCAAATGGGGTAGTGGGGCGAAAGGCTTTTGAGCCGAATATTCCGAAAGGAACGAATTTCGATTGCGTCAACGCCGATGTTTTAATCAACCGCATTAAGGTAGAAAATGGCGAATTGGTATTGCCCGAAGGCACGCGTTACAAGGCGTTGGTATTGAGTAGTTCAGATAAATTGAAATTATCAACCGTCAAGCGATTGCAGGAATTGGCGCAACAAGGCGTACTCATCATCGGTCAAAAACCCGAAATACTGAGGGGGTATAAAAACACGCCAAAACAGCTTGCCGAATTTGAAAAAATGGTAGCTGAAATTTGGTCAAAACCCACCACGATTAAGCATTTTAATTGGATTGAAATTTTTAAAAACCACAATATCCAATCCGATTGCATAATTGAAACAACCAACGATGTGAATTTTATGCACCGCAAAGTGGGCGACACGGATATTTACTTTATCCATAATCCCGATACCGTTAGCCGCACTTTCAACGTGCAGTTTAGGATAAAAGGTAAAATGCCCGAACTTTGGCAACCGATGGACGGCAGCGTTCAGAAATTGGCAAATTTTGTTCAAAAAGACGGAAATACTGTCCCGCCCAGTCGGGATGAAGCCGAAGGCATCAAGGGGGCTATTTCACTCGAAGCGGAAGGTTCGGTTTTCGTCATTTTTAAAGAAATAGCTAAAAATATTGTGTCCGTAAAATCCGAAAAAACGCCTACTAATTTGAACTTTAATTTGAATAAAAACAATCAAATTGAAGCCAAAATAAGTCAAAATGGCACATATAAAGTCGAATTAAACAACGGCAAAATATGGGATTTTACGGTAAAAAACCTCCCCGAAGCCCAAATACTGAGGGGGTCATGGCAAGTGCAATTTAAGAAGGTTTTGGACTACAGCGGCACGTTTACTTTCGATAAATTGACCGATTGGAAAGACCACGCCAACGACACCATAAAGCACTACGCAGGGACGGCAACCTACACACAAACCTTTGATTTTGATAAAAAATTAATCGGCAATAATACCCATGTAACGCTTGATTTGGGCAAAGTCAGCATTGCCGCCGAGGTGATTTTGAATGGTAAAAACTTGGGTATTTTCTGGAAAGCACCTTTCACGCTTGACGTGACTGATGCTTTGCAAAACGGCAAAAACACCTTAGAAATACAGGTGACAAACCTTTGGACAAACCGCTTAATCGGCGATGAACGCTACCCACCAAACGATAAATACAATTTAGACACCATTGGCAACGGCAATTTTACCACGAAAATAATGCCCGATTGGTACATCCAAAATCAACCCCGCCCAAGCGGAGAACGCAAGACTTTTACCACCGCCAATTTTTATAAAGCCACTGACCCATTGATTTCATCGGGGCTTTTGGGTGATGTGGCGTTGCGTTTTTCGAGAGTTTTGGTGCGGAAATAAGGAAAAATACTGAGGGGTATAACAATGTTAAAAAATCGAATTTTATGATAAAAAATAAGCCAATACAAGCATTTTATATTCAAGTCACCAAGACAATTATTAAATTGCTATTGAAAATGAAAGCTACGCTAATCCTTTTTTTGAGTGTGTTATGGCTCAATGCAAGCCTTGCCCAAGTTAAGGTTTTGGAAACCATAGACGTGGATTCAGTCACGTCCGATTTCCCCGTAAATTTTAGTTTTCTGCAACAAGATGACTGGCAATTTGTGGGCTATTTCAACAAAGATCGAAACCTAACGGTCGCTTCAAGACAGACGAATGACCCAAAATGGGCATATAAAATACTGCCCACAAAAGTCGGTTGGGACAGCCATAATTCCATTGTCATGGCGATTGACCGTGACAATTGCCTCCACATCAGTGGTAATATGCACAACGATACTTTGATTTATTTTAAAACGGAAAAACCGTTTCAAATCGCCAGTTTTCAAAAGGTATTTCCGCAAGTTTCAGTAAAAGATGAATCAAGTTGTACCTATCCTGGCTTTGTAAAGGATGCCAATGGTCAGGTTATTTATTTTTATCGCATTGGCAGTAGTGGGAAAGGCAACACCATAAATAATGTCTATGATGAAGCAATAAAAACCTTTAAACGATTGACAGACAAGCCTTTATTCGATGGCATGGACGATATGAGTGCCTATTCAGGTGGTACAAGATTGGAAGCGGATGGTTTTTTTCATCTGACATGGGTGTGGCGTGATACGCCCGATTGTGAAACAAATCACGACCTTTCTTACGCCAAAAGTAAAGACTTAATTCATTGGGAAACGATGGCTGGCGAACCCGTCGAATTGCCGATTACCCCCCTAAAAAAACAATTTACAGTGGATGCGATTCCCGCAAAAGGGGGCATCATAAATGGTGGTTGGGTGCTGTTTTTTGACGACAAGAAAAACCCGTGTTTTGCTTTTCACAAGTACGATACAGGCGGTATAAGTCAATTATTTATCGCTAAATCGGATGGTAAAGAATGGCAGATTAAGCAAATCTCAAACTGGAATTACCGTTGGGCTTTTTCGGGACCGGGTTCAATCGAATCTGAAATTAAAATAAATAGTGCCAAGCTGAATCCTGACAATACCATTAAGGTGGCGTATTGGCACACCCAAAAAGGGCACGGAGAAATAACAGTTGACAATAAAACGGGGACATTGATTGAAGATAAAACGGTTCAAATTC
>JANMYC010000645.1:0-7840 GCA_031381715.1 Saprospiraceae bacterium | reverse complement strand
TTTCGTTGTTTTTACCCCCAAATAAATTTGGGGGCTACAATATTAACCGTCCTTACAGGACTTTTAACCCAATATTCGCTCTATTAAGTGCTGTCTTACATTTTAAACAGAGTCATTCCGAGAATAGGAATGACTCTGTTTTTCTTGAAATTTACCTCAACGGCATCAAAACTGCATTGCTGAATAAAAATTTGCCTTGATACCAGAAGCCACGATACAGCGGATTATCGACCATATAAACCACCGTGCCGCGTCGGATACTTTGAGTTGCAAATATCATACTGCCTTTTAATTGTGGTTTCAAGCGGCTGCCCACGAAACCAAGTGGCTTGAATTTATCATCCAAATAACCCACGTTAAAGGCATTTTTAAGCGGTTGGTAAAATGCACCACCCGTTTTCAACGTGAAATAATAATTCGGCATACCATATGCCAGTGGGTGGGTATTATCCAAAGTGACTTTATAAATGGAGCCGGGGTTGCCATCGCTAATGCCATCGCGCTCAAATTCGTCGAAGTGCATAAAACGGCGTTTGAGGGCTTCGGCGTTTTGGATGTCATCGGCGGCTTCTTTATCTTTTTTAACGGCATATTTAGTAATGTCGAAGCCTTTTTTCTCTTCAAATGCACCTACAGCATCGCCTATCAATATCAAACGACCACCATCGGCTACCCATTGGCGGAGTTTTTCAGCTTTAGAAGAATCTAAATTAGAGTAGTTTCCATCAGTCATAGCAATGACATTAAAACGACTGAGGCTGATGCGGGCAAAATCCGTTAATTTGATTTGAGTAATAGGCGTATTCAAATCTTGCTCAAAATAATACCACATTTGACCATAACTATTATTGTCCACGTCATCATCAAAAATGAGGGCAACCGTTGGTTTTATCAATAAATCATACTTTCCAGAGCCGAAATCATAACCTTTATCCACAAAACCAGTAGAAATGGCGGCAATCTCTTGGTCATTTTGTAAAGCGACTGACGTAATTTCTTTATCAAACCTATCACTCATGGTGGGGTTATCCCCCCTCAGTATCATGAGCGTTCCGCGCTCAAATTTCTTACCTTCGACTTCTATCGGGGAGCTGGCAGCGCGTATTTTAAAACCTCTATTCAGTAATACCGTAGCAAAGCGGGCATTATTCAACGATTTCCAATCCGCTAAATAAGCATAGGCTTTTATCTCGTTTTTAATTGAAACGGGGAAAGTCGTGTAATCAAAAGGTTGTGTCGGGTCAATGCGCTCTTTAGTGGCATACGTTTCAAGACCAAAAGCATGGGGTAGCGACCATGCGGTAATATCGTAGGTGGAAGAATCCACTATTTCAGGCTCAGGCTCAAGAAGTATCTGAGTTAAAAGAGCCATCGGCTGGTAGGCACTGATGACCACGTCACTCTCATTTATACTGAGGGGGGTATCTTTTCCCGTTGCATAATCATAAGCAGTGACACTTTTACTGCCTTTAATTCGACATATTTAATCTTATGGCGGTCAAGTAATGTACAAAATGCTTTTAATTTGGGGCGTGGATTAGTCCCTTTTACGATAAAAGATTTTAAAGCTCCGGGCGGATTACTGGAGGAGTTTTTATAAAAATCAGTGAAATTATCCACCAGTCTTTTAGCATTTTTAGAAGAAATCTCTACCGTTGAAAGTCCCGTGGTGAGGTGGTGAGCAACTCTGTCTTTTAAAGTAAGAATGACACCACTTTCAGTTTGCATGGCTCGCCCTGCGCCGATTCCACCTTGCTCATAGGTCATGCCCACGGCACCGTTATAAGTTGGGTAAGTATCGCCATAGCTTGGGTAAAGTAGGTCAAATACTTCTTTTGAAAAATACAACCAGCCTTCTTTATCAAAGTATTTTGCGTGATTTTTACCTATTTCTACTTGAAAATCGCGCTGAAATGGGGTAATATACTTGTGATAAGGTTGCGCCGCTGGGGCAAAATAATAAGGGCTATTATAACCCATTTCATGGAAATCGGGCACAACTTGTGGCATCCATTCTTTAAAAACTGCCAGACGTTGTTGTGATTCTATTTGAGTACACCAAGCCCAATCTCTATTCAAATCAAAATAATAATGATTGACCCGTCCCCCTGGCCACGGCTCGCGGTGCTCACGGGCTTCGGGATTGGAGTTGGGTACTTTATCGGTCACATTATTGTACCAATGCGTGTAGCGGTGATTGCCATCGGGATTCACGCAAGGGTCAATGATGACGACGGTATTTTTAAGCCATTCCTTAGTATCCACCCGATTGGGGTTGATTAGTTCGTATAGTAACTGAGGGGCTGTTTCGCTGCTCGCAGGTTCATTACCATGCACATTCATGGAAATCCAAACGATGGTTACTGGATTAGAATTATCGGGTTGCCCATCAATCATGCCCGTTCTGCGCAGGTTGTTGAGGCGAATGTTTTCAAGATTTTGTAAATTTTCTTTGGAAGAAAGAATGGCATACAGTAAAGGGCGACCTTGATTGGTTTTGCCGTATTCTTTCAGTTGCATCAAATCAGAATTGGCAGCGGCATGGCGGTAATAATCCACGAGAGAATTGTGAGGTGTGAATTGCTCTCCACGTTCATAACCCATAAACTCTTTAGGAGACATAAGTTTTTGCCCGAATAAAGTGGTTTGTGCGCACAATATTAAAAATAGCCAGATGAATTTAATTCTCATAAAATGTTCAATTTGTTGTGTGATAATGGTTTTAAATGAAAATTGAGTTAAAAATGTGCTGAATACTGTCACGCAAAGCGTGATGGCGCAAAATGCGCTCAAGGGGTAAGAGAAACGGCTCAATAAGCCATTATGCATTATTGAGCCGTTAAAATACGATAAAACAATAAATATTCGACTTAAATATTTGATTTGTTATCACCTTTTCGCTGAAATACCTCATTCGTAGTCAACCGAGTGAATCTACATTTCTACAATCCAATTTTTTAAATCAGCATTGTCTTCAATGAATAATTCGAGGCGTTTTCTACTGACAATGAATATTATTTTATCCCCAAATGAGCCTTTTCCTTTTAAAAACATAGTGCCGTAATGAAAAAGAAAACCCTTGGAAAGTTCTATTTTATCCACATCTGCGTGTGGATAACGCACGTTTTTGAAGTAGTTAGTAACATACAAGAACTCTTTGTCGGCATCAACTCTTTTCAAACGGAATAAAGTATTATAAAATACGATTAAGAATATGACAACAAATGCTAAAAGCCCCATTTTGAAATAGCTTGTAGAAAAGCTGCCCATATCCGTCCGATTCGTGAACATTAAAGTAAGGAAAAATGTACCGAAAAAAGCCAGCCATATAGTCGGAAGAAATATCCGAAGGATTAATGTCCAAGATGATGATAGTTGTCGCATATTCTTGTTTTTATTTTTAAGTGTTTAGTTTATAGTGTGTTGTCTGTAGAATATTCTATTCTAAACACTAAAAACTAAACACTAAAAACTCTTATAATTTTACATTTAAAGCACCCGTCAATTCTTTTACCTCACGCATGGTCTCGTGAGCTATTTTGCGAATATTGGCGGATGATTCTTTGATCTGATTTTGCACTTCTTTTTTACGAGACTGCAAATCCGCTAAACGCTCACGGAAAGGTTGTGTCAATTCCACAATGGCTTCTCCTACTTCTTGTTTCAAATCACCATAACGGATATTGCCTGATATATAAATGTCCATTTGAGCATTATAAATATCCATTTTACCGCAAGCTTTCAATAGGTTAAAAAGGTTTTCAACGCCCGGAGCAATGACCCCCTCAGTATGAACGCCTGAATCGGTCACTGCTGATTTAATTTGCTTGCGAATACGGTCTGCATCACCAAAAAGATTGATATAATGCTTTTCACCCAATGATTTCGACATTTTTTTAGTCGGATCAGCTGGTGAGAGTAGCTTTGGAATCTCTGTGAAAAGCGGCTCAGGATGCACAAAAAACTCTTTTCCAAATTGATGATTAAAACGCCCTGCAATATCTCTGCTCAATTCCAAATGCTGCTCTTGGTCTTTACCAACGGGCACATAATCCGCGCGATAAATCAGAATATCCGCTGCTTGCAAAACAGGGTAAAAGAACAAACCCGTAGAAATAAAGGCTTGATTATCCTTTTCTTCCAGCTGTTTTACCTTGTCTTTGAATTGTGTCATCTTTGCTAATTCACCATAAGAGGTTACACAACTCAATATCCAACACAATTCTGTATGCTCTGGAACAAGTGATTGGATGAAAAGGTTTTCGGGTTGAATACCACAAGCCAATAATTGGAAAGCCATTTTCCAGGTATTTTCCCGCAAATCAGCTGCTTTATAAGGCATGGTCATGGAATGACAATCCACTACACCATAAATACATTTATATTTATCTTGTAATTGAACCCAGTTTTGAACGGCTCCGAAGTAGTTGCCAAGGTGTAAATCGCCCGTAGGCTGTATGCAGGAGAGGACGGTTTTCATATTTTTATTTTCTTTTAAAATCTATAAAGCCGCAATAACAGATATTTCTACATTCACATTTTTAGGTAATGTTTTCACCGCCACAGTAGCGCGCGCAGGAAAATCGGCGGTAAAATATTTTCCATATACCTCATTCACTGCCGCAAAGTTGCCCATATCCGAAAGGAAAATAGTGGTCATGACGATATTATCAAAACTGGCATTGGCTTCCGTCAACACCGCTTTGAGGTTTTCCATCACTTGAGTGGTTTCGGCGGGAATTGAGTCCAAAACGAGGTCACCTGTTGCGGGGTTAATCGCTATTTGTCCACTTACATAGAGCGTGCTGCCCGCTTTTACTGCTTGGCTATAAGGGCCAATAGGAGCAGGAGCGTGAGGCGTATTGATAATTTGTTTCATTTCAGATTATTATTTAAATACTTACAAATTTTAGAAAACACAAAAAGCTCCCAAACCAAATAGATTTAAGTGGGAGCTTATTTTTTTCAATCATTTATAATCTATAAAACGATTGGAGACTTATTCTTCTGTATCAGCAGCGGCAACTTCTTTGCCTTTCACAACAAGTTGACCTTTGTGGTAAAGATTGCCTTCATGCTTGTATGCATTGTGGCGAAGGTGAACTTCACCTGTTACTTTACAAGTAGTCAAAGTTGGCATTGCTGCGCTGTCTTGACCACGGCGGGTGCGCTTACGCTGTCTTGAATGTCTGTTACGAGGATTAGGCATGACTAATATCTTTTAAATGACGATTGAATATTGTTAATTTATTGATTTTCAATAACTTGTGAGGATTTTTTTAATTATCTAAATTAAATTTTCCTTTCAAATCATCGAATGGATTTTTCTTTATGTCGATGTCGTTTTTGTCGTCTTGTACTGAGGGGATATCATCAGGACTGATAATGTTGAGGACTGCGAAGTCACAAGGTTGTGGGTCATCATTTTCACAATCATACACTTTATTGAAAGGAACCGACAGACAAATAAATTCATAAATGTACTTTGCCACATTGAATTCACTTGTATCGTGCAAAATATACACGACTTCAGCATCTTCTTCACGCTCCTCAATAGAGTATTTTACGGTTAAATATTGCGAATCACTGATAGGGAGGTTAATACCTGCCGTACAACGATCACACTCAGTACCCACCGTACCCTCTATGTCAAATACAAGTTCAAAGAACGAATCACGCTTATCAAAAGTAAGATGTACATCAAATTCGCCATTTTCAATCGGGCTCTCTTCAAAACTTTTGAAAAAATCGCTGTCAATTTCAAAATCGTATTCATGCACACCGTTTTTCAAACCCCTAATTGGGAGTGAAAATTCTTTCAAATTTCCCATTTCAGTAGGTAAATTTTGATTATATTTTCAATATGGGACGATGTTTTTAACTATTTAAAATCAAAAAATCACCACTAATATTTCAGTTAATGCGCTAATTTTCAAAAGCGGCTGCAAAGTTACATTATTCGTCATAAAAAAACCAACTTTTTATAAAATACTTATGCCATACACTAAAAAAAGATAGAAGAAGAAAGAGTATTGTTCGTGACTTATGGCGGCAAATTTGAAAAGACCGAACTCGACTTGATTCTAAACTAAATACAACAATACAACAACTCACTTCTTCAAAAGCTTTTCCAAATCCATTCTTGAGCCATTGAAAACATTGAAATCAGCTAATTCGCTGATACCATTGCAGCGTACCTTTGAGCTCATTTGCCAAAAACTCCATTCTTTTCCGTCCGGCAATTTTACGCCCCGTGGGTTATTATAGTTGGCTATCCAAATTTTATAATCGGGGAAAATACCGTTGATATACCTTTTATAATAATCCAAATTGGTATAAATAATGGGTTTTACGCCCGTCTCCTGCTCTACGTAAGTGAGCCACGTAGCAATACCCCTCAGTATTTGGTCTTTTGGAAGGAGTTTGTCATCCGTTTTTTCATCAAATTCGATATCCAAAACCGGAGGCAAGTCACCAGTTTTAACCGATACGTTTTTTAAAAAAAATTGTGCTTGCTGGATGGGGTCTTGATTAAAAAAATAAAAATGATATGCCCCCCTCAGTATTCCAACACTTTTGGCACCCTTCCAATTATCATTAAACTTATAATCGACGGTCGTGAAACCTCTTGTAGCTCTAATAAAAGCAAATTGTATCCGAATGCCATTTTCATTCATCTTTTTTACTTCTTCCCAATCAATATCGCATTGATAGTGGCTGATATCTAAGCCATGAACAGAGTAACCGGGCGAAATGGGGATGCTATAACTTTTCCATTGGCGACGACGCGGCTCGGCACATTGCGATTTATCGTATAAATACGACTCTATACCATTCCTAAATACATAAGCAAAGGGAATAATAAGCAAAGCCAAAAACCAAATAAAGGCTTGCCATTTGGTGGGTACGTGCTGTATAGTTCGTTTTGTCATAGTTAAAAAAATATCGGTATTGCATTTGAGCCATACCGATATTAAAAATAGTATTTTAATGGAATAAAAATACACCTTTTATAACAAAGTTGCAATAACAGTAGTATTGCCCTCTACCACGTCATCAATTTTAACGTTGATTTTAGTGCCCAGCGGTAAAAACAAGTCCACTCGAGAGCCAAATTTTATAAAGCCCATTTCGTCTCCCTGCTTCACTTCATCGCCTTTTTTAATGTAGTATTTAATGCGTCGTGCCATAGCACCCGCTATTTGACGGAAGAGGACTTCTTGTTTTCCATTGCTAATTACAGCGGTGGTACGCTCATTTTCAGTGGAACTTTTCGGATGCCACGCTACGAGGTACTTGCCCTCGTGGTATTTAAAATAAGAAACTTTGCCCCCAATCGGATTGCGATTGACGTGGACATTGAAAGGCGACATAAAAACAGAAACTTGAATGCGCTTATCTTTGAAATATTCATCTTCTTGAGTTTCTTCTATTACCACTACTTTGCCATCAGCAGGCGCATAAACTTGATTATTATCCATAACCGAGATAGTCCGCACCGGATTTCTGAAAAATTGGAGGACAATTCCGTAAAAAACAAGTGAAATAACACCTAAAAAGATTGAAACTGCACTTGACTCAACAAAAAAGTAAGCCCCAGCATTCAAAATTACTAAAAATGCTCCTGATATAATCAAGGTAGCATTGCCTTCTTTGTGTAAACGAAACATATAATTAATCTTGTTTTTTTAAATTGAAACCATACATAATTTTTTTCAGCCACGAATTAACGAATTTCACTTATTTAGATGTTGACAAATTAGAGCGAATTGCGCTAATTAATTGCCCTTTCAGGGCAATTTCGGGTAATTAGATAAAATTTGTCAACATCTAAATAAGT
>JANMYC010000611.1:0-2314 GCA_031381715.1 Saprospiraceae bacterium | reverse complement strand
AAACCCTTCTCTGGCTTCGGCTGGATTGAAACTCTTTTCTTTGTGCAATTTGTGCTTGAACAATTTTAACTCTTAAACCCTTCTCTGGCTCTGCCTATCGGCAGACAGGTTCGGCTGGATTGAAACTTAACTGATACTTTTTAGATTGATTTGAGCACTAAATCATTTAAATGAAACCCTTCCTGCTCTATGTTTTTCTTCAAAAAAGGCTTATCTTTGTAATAAAATTTCTAAAAAGATGTTAACTGCTTTAAAACCTGATATATCAAAACGTGTGTTTTGGGATATTGATTTTGATAGTTTAGACTATACCAAAGACCGTTTTTACATCATCGAAAAGGTGTTGAATTACGGCTTATGGAATGATTTTGTGGAGCTTGTCAAATTTTATGGCAAAGACACCATCAAGAAAGAAATTGTACAATCTACTTATCTTAAGAAAGATGTCTTGAATTTTCTTTGTTTATATCTTGATTTAAAGCCCTCTCAGTTTAAATGTTACAAACGCAGACAGTCGAAGGAAACACATTGGGATTATTAAAAAGCCTCATGGCTATGCCCTCCCTACAACAATTTGCTTTAGTAGGTGGTACAAACCTATCCCTACGTTTAGGGCATCGTTTGAGCATTGATTTGGATTTATTCACGCCCCAACCATTCGATGTTGATAGTCTTGCTCGAATAATTATAGCCCAATTTCCCGATACAATTATAGCCTCCCAAAGTGAATCCATGCTATTTCTGTACATCAATGACATAAAAGTAGATATGGTTGTACTGCCTTATCCCTACATAGAGCCGATTGATGTAGTAGAGGATATTCGACTGGTCTCTATCCCAGATATAGTTGCCATGAAATTGAGCGCTATTGCACGGCGTGGTGTCAAAAAAGATTTTTGGGATATAGCAGAGTTATTGGACATGTACAGTCTTTCCGAAATGATAGAATTTTATAAATCTAAGTATCAGTCCAACGATATTTTTCATTTGGTTAGAGCCATTGCCTATTTTGAAGATGCTGAAAAACAAAAAGACCCAGACCCTCTCAAAAAAATGACATGGAAGCAAGTGAAACTAAAAGTCGCTCAAGCTGTAAAAAAGTATTTAGAACGACAAAAAATATAACTTCTGCGCTTGGCTCTACCTATTGGCAGAGAGGTTCGGCTGGATTGAAAAGCCTTAGTTGAGATAGTTTCAACTAAGGCTTTTAAGTGTAAAATACTGAGGTTTCTAACCCCGAGAACTCGGTGGGGTACAAAAATTTGGAGAATAAGACAGTAACACCTATTTTTGTATAAAGTCTTATAAAATGGTTTTCACAAAGAAATTAACAAATTTGCAGATAGAGTTGATAAAACTCTTTGAATATCAAGTAGAAGATAGTCAGCTTTTAGAGATAAAAGATATGTTAGCCCGCTATTTTGCAGCCGAAGCCACAAAAGAAATGGATAAGCTCTGGCAACAAAATGACTGGACAAACGAAACCATGAAAGAGTGGTCACAAACACATACAAAAACACCTTATAATGACTAACCTATGCGTGTCGTATTAGATACCAATGTGTTATTAGTTTCAATAGCTCCCAATTCCGTTTTTCGCCCGATTTTCGATGCTCTTTTAGCTAAAAGATATACGCTCGAAAACCGCATCCCGCCTGTTAACTATTCCTAAAACTCGTCCTTTCAGTCTTACTCATAAAAAACATAAGATTGATTTTTAGTAAAAATCTGGATTTTAAAGAAAAAGAGACTATCTTTGGTTAGACAAATACAGTATCATTCCAATTATTAGATATGCAGACAATAGAAATTAATAAGGGTATCAAGGTGGGCTTTGAGGAAATAATAAAAGGTGTTCAACAGCTTGATAATCAGTCATTGACAACATTTGCCAATGAAATTAATCGCTTAGTTTCCACCAGAAAGCATTTAAAATCAGATAAAAGAGAGGTAGATTTACTTAAAAAAATAAAAACAGCTATCCCTGTATCTGTGAAGCAACGTCAAAAACAACTTTTTGCCCGTTTGCAAGAAGATATTATATCCCTTCCTGAACGGGATGAATTGATATTGTTGAATAATTTAATTGAAGAAAAAACGGCTGAACGCATTGTTTTAATAGGAGAACTGGCAGCTCTAAGGCATGTAAGCGTACAAGAGCTGTGCGAGCAATTATCCATTAAAGCAGTCTTATGAGTAGGCGCAAATTCACTCCTTTAGAAAAGTCTTTTATCCAAGAACGGGCAGAACATTCCTGTGAATATTGCAAATTCCCGACGTCATATTCTCATGATGGCTTTCATATTGAGCATAT
>JANMYC010000604.1:0-3917 GCA_031381715.1 Saprospiraceae bacterium | reverse complement strand
TTTTGCAAGTGAACACCTAGGATGATTAAATCGTGGTTTTGGGTTTGTGCAACAACTTTTTGTATAGCTGAATCGGTGGCATTTATAGGTAAAATATAGTTATCAATGATGGTGTAATTGGCTGCCATTTTTTGAAAAGGCGTTTCAGAATTGGCATCAATGGACACTACAGCGATTTTTTGAGTTAAATCTTTAATAGGTATTATATCATTTTGATTTTTTACTAAAGTTAGAGTTGCTTCTGCCATTTGGCGATTGAGTAAATCGGATTCAATAGTGTTCAGGTCTTTTACCAAATTTTTTAAATTAATGGGTTTATATTTATCCAAACCAACCCATTGTTTTGCCATTAAAATTTTACGGACGTGTTTATCCAATTCCAAATCTGTGAGTACCCCCTCAGTATAAGCGCGTTTTACGGCGTTAAAAGCAGTGGGAACATCTTCAAAAGTTTCAATGACATCATTCCCTGCTAAAATGGCTTTAACGATGGCTTGCCCATTGGGGAAATATTTTACGGCACCTTCCATGTCCATAGCATCGGTGAAAACCAAACCTTGAAAGCCCAATTCCTTTTTTAATAAATCGGTAACAATTTTAGAGGATAGGGTAGAAGCTAAGTTTTTAGAAGAATCCAAAGCTGGTATGCTTAAATGAGCCGTCATAACTCCCGATAAACCATTCTTAATCAATTCTTTATACGGAAAAAGCTCTATATCGTTCAGTCGCGTTTTATCGTGCGCAATGAGAGGCAAATCAAAATGTGAATCCACGCCTGTATCGCCGTGCCCAGGGAAATGTTTAGCCGTAGCAATAATGCGCTGACTCTGCAAGCCTTTCATATAAGCCATTGCTTTACGAGTAACATTCATTTTATCCTCGCCAAATGAACGGAAATTGATTACGGGGTTATTAGGATTATTATTCACATCCACCACGGGCGCATAATTAACGTGGATGCCCATGCGGTTACACTGTTTTGCAATTGAAATGCCCATTGCTTCCACCAAATCCTCATTTTGAGCCATTGCACCCAAAGCCATTTGGTAGGGAAAACGAGGCGTACTATCCAGACGCATCGCCAAACCCCATTCCAAATCCATCCCAATTAAAAGCGGAATTTTGGATGCGGCTTGCAAATCATTCACTATTTGAGCTTGTGCCGTGGGTTGGCTGGCAAAGAAGGCAATGCCGCCCAAATGGTATTCTTTCACCCATTTCATCAACTTCTGAGGGTCATAACCTTTACCGCTGTAATTACCACGAGGCATGAATAATTGACCTATTTTTTCATCAATTGTCATGTTTTTCATCGTGTTTTCTACCCATTGAGTCTGATTGGGTTTTAAAAAATCAGGTTGATTTTGAGCAAAAACGGTGCATGAAATGAAAATTATAAAGGAGAAAAGTTGTGCGCGCATATTTTTACTGGTTAATATTTTAAAATACAATTTGGTTGATGGTTATATCAGAGGCGAATATAAAAATAATATTTGGGATAATATACTGACCTACACCGATTACTCGACAAGTGGAGATTTAGCAGGTCGGGCTATTTTTTTAAGAAAGAAATTTAAATATTTAGGAAATGCCAATTTACATACTGAGTGCCTTGGCTTTTTTAAAATAAAATTCTAATGACAAATAAAAAATCTTAAAAAGCGAAAAAGTGGACTTTTATTTGATAATGTAATTTAGGTAGATTATATATTATCTATTTAAATAAAATAAAACCAACTTTCACACTCTTCACTTAAGGAATTCAAAGCCTCATTTAATCCCGTTTTCAACATAAATAATCAAAGAATGAAAATTTTTACTTATCCTGTACTACTACTTTTGTGCTCAATTTTCACCGTTTTTAGTTGCAAATTGCCCGTTGATGATGTAGATACATCGGTTGAGGCTGAGATTGCAGTGCCGTTGGCAGACTCCAAAACTACGGTTAAAGATATGCTTAAAGGGATAGATTCGACATCTGTTCTTAGATTTGACCCAGATGGACAAGTCGTAGCTCAATTTACAACTTATGCTAATTCAAATACCACATTAGACCCTTTTGATGGTATTCCTAATAATTTTGTTCCGCTTTTGGATACTGCTTTTGCAGTTCCTTTCGCACCGCCGGGAGGTTTGAAAATAGGTTCTGCTGATTTCAAAAAAGGAATGACCAATTTTGTGGTATATAATAATTTGCCTGAGCCGCTCACTATTACTTTCCGTATTCCACAAATTACGAAAAATGGCGTGGCGTATAAAAAAACGTTTTCACTGCCAGTGGGCACTTCGGCGGTGGCAGATTCCCTTGATTTGACGGGTTACACGATGTCAGTGGTGAATGATGAAGTGAAAGTGTATTATGATGCTTTAAAAAACAGCAATAACCAAAGAGTGAAATTGGTCAACGTGCAATTTGCTTTTAAAAATTTGAAGGGTAAATACGTGAAAGGTTATTTCGGTGTGAACCGTTTTGATATTCCGAGAGATAGTTTTAATATCGGTTTCATTGAAAAACTAACTAAAGGTGAAGTAAAATTTGCTGACCCCAAAATCACGATGACGCTCGATAATTCTTACGGAATACCCGTCCGCACAAGCGTAAAAACGGCGGAAGTCATCACGGCGGATAAAAAAAGAATGGCTTTAACGGGTACTTTTGTTTCCAACGGAGTGAATCTGAATTATCCGAGTTTGACTGAAACGGGGGCGATGAAATCTACTCAAATTGTGTTGGATAAAACCAATTCGAATATTGTTGAAATCATGAATTCAAAGCCAACTTCCTTGGTTTTTGATATTGATGGCGTAATTAATCCCGATGGCAATAAAAACATCACAGGTTTTTTCACGGATTCCAGCTTTTTTAAAATGAAAATGAATATTGAAGTGCCAATTTTTGGTACTGTCAAGGGTTTTGAAGAAAGAGATACCGTTGATTTCTCGGTTCCAAGTACAAATGAAGTGGATCACCTCGAAATTAAAGTCATCGCTGATAACGGAACGGCTTTGGATGCGGGCTTACAAGCTTATTTTTTAGATGCGGGTAATCGAGTAATTGATTCACTTTTCACAACAGTTAATACCAATATGTTAAAAGCCGCCCAAGTTGATGCTACGGGCAAAGTTACAACCGCAGCGCGTCAGATTACTTACGTTAAAATTGATGCAACCAAATTAAAACGCCTTCAGTCCGCCAAAAAAACCATATTAAAATATACTTTTTCTACGCTTAATAATGGATTAACGCCCATTAGATTGTATTCTACGCAAGAAATAAGGGTGAAATTAAGTGCTATTGTGGGTGTGAAACGACAATAAGTTACCCCCTCAGTATTTCAACGTTTCTTTGATGTTTTATCAAATTACACCCAATTTTAAACTCTTAATTTTATTAAAATGAAACTGACTAATTATTTATATATCGTTCTTTTATTTGCCTTTTTACCTAAAATAAAGGCTCAACATGAGTTAAGCCTACATTTTATGGACACCATATTTCAATCAAGTTTTACAAATCCAGCTTTTCACGCGGGTATTGGTAAAACGACTGCCATGTTGCCCAGTTTTTACGGCAATTTTATAAGTCCATATTCTGCCTCTCAATTGACTGTGGATGTTGAAGGGAAAAAAACGATTAATTTCAAATCAGCGTTTAAAGCTATGGGAACTGATAATCGTTTTTTTACGAATTCTGAAGTACAAACCATGGGTTTGTCTTTGGGTTTCAATAGGATGAATGTAAGCTTTTATCATAAATTGAAAGCTGAATCCTATGCTAATATTGCTAAAGATTTGATTGGTGGATTTGCTTACGGCAATCAGCCTTATTTGGGTAAAACAATGGATTTGGGCAGTAGTTTTAATGGTCAAATGTATAGTGAAATGGGGCTTGGATTGTCCTATTGTTTCAATGAAAA
>JANMYC010000553.1:0-8167 GCA_031381715.1 Saprospiraceae bacterium | reverse complement strand
GGGAACGCTTCCAGTAACTTAATTGCATCCGAGTATCTTTTTTTAGGGGTTTTAGAAAGCATTTTTTTTAAAAAGCCAATAACCACATCTGGAATAGGCTCATCATTGCTTAATACTGAGGGGTAGGGTGGCTCCTCTTTCGAGATTATATCAATTAGCTCATTCCAGCTTAATGCCTCAAAAGGTAAACGATGATACAGGATATAGTAAAAAACAACGCCTAACTGAAACACTTCAGAGCAATAATCAGCCCTTTCTTTTACCATATCGAATGAGTTGACGTCAATTTTTTCGGGAGCTAAATATTCATGAATACCACCTTCCCACTCAACTTCACCACGTTTGAGCTTTTCACGGTTGGATAAATCAAAGTCAATCAATGTTACGTGTAAGTGGTCATTAATTAAAAAATTACTCGCATGAATATCGCCATGGATTATTTTTTTATGATGGATAAATGCTACACTTTCTATGATTTGTTTAAAAATGGATAATCGGACGGGAAGGGATATATCGTTGGGTTTTTCAAATTTTTTTCTGATACTTTCTCCTTCAATATATTTTAAAATAGCATAATTTTCCTCTTTATTCCACTCCAAGAGTGAGCAGATATGAGGATGTTCGCCGATTTCTGAGATTATCTCAAACTCTTGATGAAACCGTTTTAAATAGAACTTTTTACCTCTTATTGCCATTTTATCGGGTAAAACCAGCATTTTTAAGACTACTTTTTCACTACTAATTGTATTTTCGGATAAATAAATGTGAACAAAGCCCGATATACTGAGGGGGGTAAGTATTTTGTATTTGTCAATCACGTCACCTATTTGTGGGTTATCTTCAGTGGTTTTTTTCAACCATTTGTTGGCAGCGTTCAGAGTAACGATGACTCCTCTTTCTTTCATGTTCTCAAAAAATGATTCTGCCACGGGTAGAGCTTCCTCTTGGTCAATCTGAGCGGCTTGGCTAAAATGGCTTAAGGCAGATTGAAAATGAGCAGCTGATTGAAAACTCTCCAAGAATAGTTTTATGGCAGGATTGATGATGAGTATTTTATCCCTTGTTTTATTGCTTAAAAGAAATTGCTCTTGGCGAATGAGTTGTTGATATAAAGGATTTTTATTATCGATGGAAATATTGAGTGAAGAGTATTCTTCCCTTTTGATAATTTCGAGGGCTGGATTAAGGATGTATTTTGATAATCTGCTCATGGATATAAAATTAATGACTTCCTATGTCATTACGGCATAGGAAGTCGTTCGAATGATCAGTAGTGATTCAGGTTATTACCAGCATCCACAGTAGTTATAACAGCCATGGCCGCCACCGCCTTTTCCAGATTTTTTCTTAGAACCTTTCTTAGAGCCTTTCTTAGATTTTTTCTTGGAGCCTTTGCTGCCGCCGCCGCCACGAACCATTAACATTTGGGAATCGAGTAACTGGTTGATGTTACTTTCTTGAAGATCAGACAAACGGATACTTGAGTTTTTCATAGTAATTTGTTTTAGTATGTTAAAAGAAAAATGTTTATAACAATGGTAAATATAGTAGACCTGTTTTTATTAAACAAGAAAACAAACTATTATTTCGAAAAATATACTAAAAATGGTATGTAATAAATTTGTTTGAAATCAATTTTAAAATATTATATTGTAAAATTGAATTAAAACAGTGTTTTTGAATAGAAAAAAGGCAAAGGGGTCAAGTCCCGTTGCCTTTTTTGCTTGTCACTAAATTGTATTTAGGAGTATTAATCCACTCTCAAATCTTCCACTTTTACATTCGGAAATTTTGATTTATCGAATGTGAAGAATCCTGCCGCGTATTGTTTATTAGCCACGGGCTGTTCGAGGGCTAACTTATAGCGAGATTGATCTTTTCCGAAGGCGGTGATACTCACCACTTGATTTGTCTTTTGGTCAATAATCACCTTTATCTGAGAATATTCACCTTTTCGATTGACTGGTTTGAAGACTACAACTGTAGCTTTTGTGCTCCAACCTTCCTTCGTTTCGCCCATCAAAGCAAATATATATTCCTTTTTCTCATAAATTGTCATCAAGTCTTTAGGTGACATCAATTCATTGGATTTTTTACCCGAAAGGCTCATGATTTTGACGGTATTATCCGACTTCTGCCATAAAGTAGCCCCGTCACTTATCATCAATTGCTTACCTATTTCGGCTCTATATTTATTACCTTCTTGATAGATTTTGCCTTTTTGTAGCTCTTCTTTAGTCTGTTCTGCCATTTTGAGGCTCAGGGAAAAGCCAGTTTCAAGCGTTTTATAGCTTTCATACAGTTTTTTTACTTTATCTAATAGCGCTTTAGCTTTCGGGTCGGAGGTTTCGGTTTGTGCATTTGCTTGAGTGGATAGGGTGCTTAAAGCAATCAATAAACAGATACCTATTGAAAAAAACTTTTTTACGTTCATATTCATTTATTATTAAAACAGTTTCTAAAATTTACTCTGATTAAGTATTAAACGTTATTTTGACTCATTTGATTACGCATAGTTAACTTTAATAGGGTTAATATTTTGTTAAGGGACGATGTGAAAAATAATCTACCCATATTATTGATTATATTTTCTTTAGAAAAGACAAATTTCTTGAAGAATAGTAATCTATTTAAAAGGAATTTAACGCATAATAAAGGAAATAGAATCGGTAAGATGGGTAGATTATTTTTTACATCGTCCCTAAGCTTAAAAATTTCTTTTCAGTTCCATACATACGGTCTGAAGTATTCATTATAATTTCGCCCCTTCATTTTTCACGCAAAATTATATTAAAAAATGACTTATTGGCTTATAAAATCAGAACCTGAAACCTTCTCTTTGGAGGATTTTAAATCAGAAAAAGTTACTGTGTGGTATGGCGTTAGGAATTACACGGCAAGAAACAACCTCAAGGCAATGCAAATGGGTGATATTTGCGTTTTTTACCGAAGCGTTACGAAGCCTGCAATTCAAGGTTTGTCAAAGATAGTCAAAGAATATTATCAAGATCCTACCACCGAGGAAGTTGCTTGGGTGGCAGTAGATATTGAATTCATTGAAGAATTCAAAAATGAGATACCCCTCAGTACTGTTAAGATTACATCTGAATTACAGAATATGGCGTTGCTTAAACTGAGTCGTCTTTCGGTACAGCCCGTTACGCCAGATGAGTTTGAAGTTATCTGTAAAATGGGAAGAGCTTGATAATTTTTATTTAGCCATAAAAAAAGAATCCGATGAACACTTTCATGTTTCATCGGATTCTGTATTTAGAAGGACGTAAATAATAAAATTATTCGTCACCAGCAATTGCTATCAATTTCCAACCCCATTCAGCTTTCGCTTTGTTGTAAGAAAGAAGTGCAATACCTTTTAAGTTTTGACCGTCGTACAAGCGATGTCTCTTGACTAAATCAGCACCTACATAAATATTGCTCGGTTTCATGAAACCAAAATCACGACCATAAGGGATTTGGATAGTTTCATTGATGATTTGGCAAATATCTTTAGGGAATTTTTCTTTTTCAAAGCGGCCACCGACCACTTTCCAAGCCTTACCCATTTCAGTTTCCGCTTCACGAAGTTTTATGGCGAGTATATCACCCACTTTAACTTTAATGAATGGTCCCTTGATATTGTGCTTACCACCGATTTTTTTATCAACGGCAAAGAAGAATACACCTCTTTCTGGATCTACGTGCGTGACAATAGCGACGCTATCAGGTAAATCAGCCCAAAGCAGTGCATCAGCACGACCAGCGTGGCGGATGTAAAGCATTTTGTTCATCGGTGCATAACGCGCATTTTTGTACCACTCTTCTTCTACCCAAGCTTGCATTGCTTTTGAGCCGTCACCTTTTTTCTTACGATTTCTGATTACTTGCTCAATTTCTGTTCTTGCCTCATTATATAAGCGTTGCTTAATGAGCAAGCCCGCAAATGATTCGCGTACATGAGAAGCTAACTCGCCTTGTGCTGGCAGTAAGAATGCTTTGGAGTAACAAGCCAACGCCTCATTGTCTCTTCCTTCCATTGCTAAACTTTCCGCCAAAGATGCCCAAGCCCAAAACTGGTTATTTTGCGTTTTCAACAAATGCACCAATTCCATTTGTACACGTTGTGGCTTACCTAATTGCGACATCAA
The DNA here is from genome assembly GCA_031381715.1 of Saprospiraceae bacterium. Taxonomy (GTDB): domain Bacteria; phylum Bacteroidota; class Bacteroidia; order Chitinophagales; family Saprospiraceae; genus JAAFJT01. The sequence goes on along the minus strand of JANMYC010000553.1, from coordinate 4,022 downwards.
TAGTGTGCGCGCGTAAGGCAACCACACATTGCGTGGGAGTTTCTCTAAAACCTCTTCCAATAATGGCAAAAACTCTTGAGAGTACTCTTTAGCTTTTTCCACTGTGTTAGGGTCATTACTGCGCATTGAACTCACCAATACGCGACTATATGTCAAATATGCTCTTTCACAAAGACTCGGTATGATAGTACCCGTTCCAGTTTTGAAAGGTGCATAATCTTCTTCTCTGAAATGTGAAAAATTCCAACCATGTAGGAAATCAAGTAAATCAACGCCATCTACATCCTTGAAATACAAGGCAATCCGCAACATTTGCGCGTGCAAATTGCTGGGTCCGAGTATCTCAAATCTTTTATAGATATTGAAACATTTATTGACTAAGTCAACATCTGGATCAGGTCTCGGTGCTAACTCCGCCAAAAGGCGATAAAGACACCAGCCCACATTCACATAAGCTACTTTGAGGTCTTTGATAGTAATTAAAACCTCTTCATAGATAGCCAATGCTTCCATGTTTTTTCCTGACTTACTGAGCTTATTGGCTTCTTGCATACGCGGAAATTCAGGGTGAATTTTGCGTTGGTATGCACGGAATTGCTCATGTAAAGGATCTTCTTCAGGTAACTCTAAAGAATAGTATTTGCCATACCATTCAATTGCATTATCTGAATTGCCTCCTTCATACTCATTGACCATTTTTTGGTAGTAAGCAGTAGCAGCAGCGCGTTTAACATCCACGTCATCGGGCGTTTTTTCGAGGGCTTTTTTTACGTCAGCCAAAGCTGCATCGGTTTTTCCAGCTTCAATCTTGGCCAGTACGTCTTCCAATAAGTTCATAGTTGTAAAAAATTAAAAAAATAAAATTTGGTGGTTTCAATAAAAAAGCATTTAACACATTGATTATCAATTCCGATTATCGGAATAAACGAATTACGTATTTTTATCATAAAAGAGTTAAACGCCTCACTTAAACTTTGACTAACTAATAATTTGGACAAATATAATACTTTAGTTAAAATCTTGAATCTTTTTTTTAATAATGTTGAAAAGAGTTTTTTTTTAATATCCAATCAATTTATTAAAATATGGGTTTTAACGTATAAGTACTATCATATGTTTGGATTTTTTAAGAAAAAGTATTAAAAAACTTCAAAAAAACCTGATTTTGACCGCAAATACTGAGGGGTAGTGGGCTTTTTTATTTTAAAAAAAATTAATTTTTTTATTGGTTTTTTTGAAATGGCTGCCATTTCCCAAATGTTAATGATCGCCAAAGCCATTCGAGGAGCCCATAATTAAAACGACTGAGCCACCATTTACTGGTGAGCATTTGAAATATAAAAACTGTCAAGCCCATTACCAATGTTGATGTACTGCCAAAATCGCCCAATTTCCCCAAACCGAAACCAAAGAAAATAAACGTTCCGATAAGGGTTTGGCATACATAATTCGTCAGAGCCATTCTTCCCACGGGTTCAAAATTTGATAATATGCGTTCCCCTTTTACTTTTTTAAAAAGCCAAACGAATACGCCAATGTAAAAAAACATCATAGAAAAATTCCAAACGTCATAAAGTGTCATGCCAAATATGGCTTGCCAACTTGTGGAATCAAAAGGCTGATTTTGCCCTCCCGAGGTTTCGGGATTAGACCCCTCAGTATTGGAGAGTTTTGAAACCAAAAATTCAATCCCAAAACTCAACAAGGGCAAAGCTATGGTCGCAATACCGCCCCATTTCAACATTTTCTTAAAAATAGGCCAATTATCTTCAATATTATCAAATACGCGCCGTCTTCCCGCCCATAACCCCATCAGAAAATATGCGAAAGTTTGGTAGCCTCTGCCAAAAAATGCAAATTGAGAATCCACTCTAAAACGTAAGCCGTCTGTAGCATTTAAGTATGCCACTTCAGAAAAAGTTCCTTTTTTCATGACATCGAATGCCTTTGAAGCCCTTAATGAATCGCTTTGTTCAGTTATTTTTTGTTCAGCCAAAGTGGGTTTTGGGACAGCGTATTTCATAATTATTCTTGGAAAACTCAACATTAGTAACAAAATGGAGATTAAAAGCCATTTGGTACTTACATTGTAAAAAAGCAATAGAGGGAATCCTAAAAGGGCAAAAACCGTTAAAATATCGCCACAATAAAATAAATTGTGCACAAATCCAATGGTAAACAGAATCACCAAACGCCAAGCGAATCGCCAGCGAAAATCCGAATCTGAGTGACGGTCTTCTGCGTGCTGCATTTGTAAAACAAAACTTAATCCGAAAAGGAAAGAGAACAAAGCGAAAAACTTACCCCGTACCAAGATGAAAAAAATGGTATCAAACACTTGGTCAAGCACAGGAAATGATGAATGAGGCGTGTATCCAGAAGGCGGATTTCGCCCCAAATATTGTTCCATAAAATGCACTGCCACGATGCCCAAAAGAGCAAAGCCGCGCAAAGCATCTACAACATTGAGGCGATTGGATTGAGTCTGGTTTATTTTCATTGCATAAGAGTTGTTTAAAACGGGAAATTAAAGAGGAGTGTTAAAATATTGTATTTCAGATGTTTGGAAATTCTCTTTTAAGACAAGTATGGGACTCGAAAACCCTATCCCATGTTACAGTTTTTCAAAATAATGTATTGGATAATGATAAAAAAGACAATTAATTTTCAGAAAGTTTGCACAAATCGAAAAATGTCTATACGTTTGCAGATAGAAAAGAAATAGCTTTTTTTAAAACAGTGTAAAACTTAGCGAGGCAATGAAACTTTCGCCCTTTTATTTTAGCTTTAATTTTTACTTCTTTGGTTTACCAAAAAGGGGCTATCTCGTTGCATCATGAATTGAAAATAAAATTTCAACATAAATGTAAAAAAAGGAGTCCCGCAACGGACTCCTTTTTTTGTTTAAAAAAATACCAATTTACAATTATCAACATTTTTAATAAAAATACAATGGAATCATATTATCAGCCAGCAACAGTCGCTAAAACACAGCCTCTTGAAAAACAACTGCCCAAAGTGGCTATACAAGGCGTGCATGGGGCATTTCATGAAATAGCTGCTCGGTACTTCCATACTGAGGGGGCGCTTGAAATTGTGCCGGCTGATACGTTTGATATTTTATTTGAAAAAGTGCTCTCAGGCGAAGCCAATGCCGCGGTTATGGCTATTGAAAATACCATTGCAGGGAGCATTTTGCGCAATTATAATTTATTGAATAACAGTAAGTTGCGCATAAAAGGTGAAGTTTTTTTACGAATCAAACAGAACTTAATGGTCATGCCCGGCGTATCCATTGAAGATATCAAAGAAGTACATTCGCACCCGATTGCTTTACAGCAAGTTGAGGATTTTTTTGAGCAATATCCCCACATCCGACTCGTAGAAGCACACGATACGGCTTTGGTAGCGAAGGAAATCAGGGAGAAAAATATCACCAATATCGGTGCCATTGGCTCCGTTTTAGCGGCTGAAATATATGATATGGATATAATTGCGGCGAGTATCGAGACTTATAAAAAGAATTATACCCGTTTTTTGTACATCAGCCCAGATGATACTGAGGGGGGGCTGGCGCACACATTCGACAAAGTATCAGTGGTTTTTCACACCAGCCACACCGTTGGTAGCTTGCACAAAGCCTTGGAGGTACTTTCAAGAAACAACTGTAACCTAACTAAAATTCAATCGGCACCTATCATGGATAAGCCGTGGGAATACTTGTTTTATGTAGATTTTACTTTAAATAATTACTCTAATTACCCACAAGCAATGGTGGAACTTTTAAGAGTGGCAGGCGAGGTAAAAGTTTTGGGGGAATATAAATCGGGGGAGTACCACGAATAATTAGTGCTTGGTGCATAGTGCTTGGTGCTTGGCGGGACTGATAGAGTAAACAGAATATCCAACAAAACTCAGAATATAACTATGGGAAAATCTTATACAGACCTTGACGCATGGAAATTAGGTCGGGAACTTGTAACCGATATATACACAATAACTTCTTTGTTTCCAAAAGAGGA
>JANMYC010000544.1:0-2378 GCA_031381715.1 Saprospiraceae bacterium | reverse complement strand
GTATGTGGCCGTTTTTATGGGTGCGATGATGGGGCGTGTGATGATGCAAACGGGCGTTGCCGAAGAAATCATCAAACGAGCAGCCGAATTTGGGGGTGAAAGACCCTTAATTGTGGCGTTCGGTTTGATGCTTGTGACCATTGTTTTATTCACGACTTTGCAAGGTTTAGGCGCAATAATCACAGTCGGCAGTTTGGTTTTACCAATTATGATGAGTTTGGGTATTCCTCGCAAACTGGCGGGAACGCTGTTTTTGTTGGCATTTGGTACGGGTTTTATCTTCAATCCTATTCTTTTTACGCTTTATCGGCAGCTTTTACAATTAAAGGACACCGAACTTTTGCCGAATCAAGTTTCGATATTTGCATTCATAATATTGGGTTTAATGCTCATTGCTGTTTTTATTTACGCTATGATTGCCGCCAAACGCTCAGGCGAAATTCTATTAATGTCCGCCGTTCCCAAGGAAGAATTATTGAAAAGAACGCATAAAAAGCGTGTGTCTTTGGTGGCTTTATTGACCCCAATTGTGCCATTGGTTTTGTTCTTTGGTTTCAATGCGTATGATATTAAATTGGATTTTATTGCGGCTTTTATCATTGGTTCTATCTTCGCGGTTTTAACGACAGATTGGAAAATTGGGATTAAAACCCTTACCTCAAGTGCCATAAAAGGCATCGAAGATGGCGCACCCGCTGCTATTTTAATGATGGGGATAGGTATGCTTTTAAACGCTTTAAATCTTCAACCCATTAAAACAGCTCTTGAACCCTTGATAAAATCATTGCCTTTTGGCTCACCCATTTTTTATGTGGCGTTTTTTGGCTTGCTGTCGCCTTTGGCTTTGTATCGGGGTCCTTTGAATATATTTGGTATCGGCATTGGTTTATTCACCATAATGTTCGGAACGGGTGTTTTACCGCCCATTGCTTTATTGGCAGCGATAATGTGCGTGGTGCAGGTACAAAACATCTGTGACCCAACCAATACCCATAATGTGTGGATAGCGAATTTTACAGGCGTACGGGTAGAGGAATTGACAAAAGAGACGATTTTACCGGTGATATTGGTGTGTATTCTGGGCTTAATTATAGCAGCTTTTATGTTTTTTTAAATGCCCTTATACAAGCGGGCAAGCGGCATCGGGCAGTTTTGAATACTGTGTAAAACAGCCGTTGCTTCGTCGCCAACGTAATCTTTGGGCAACCACGCGCCGTCGTCTTGTTTTGTCCAAACGGAAACGCGGCGAAGGTCTTGATGTATTAAAACGTATTCTTTAAAACTGGGCAAAGTGCGGTAATATTCAAATTTAGTTGTCCTATCAAAACGAGCAGTTGAAAGAGATAGAACCTCTACCACAAGCAACGGGTTGGTAATTGTGTCTTCTCGACCGTTGTAATACTGAGGGGTCTCGCATATAACAACAGCATCAGGGTAAACGATTTTATTATATTCTTCAATGCGGATTTTAGTATCACCAGTACTAACGATAAAATCAAAATGGTTTTCTTCTGTAAAAAATTCGATTAGGTAGGCAGCTTTGTGTGCCAATCGGTTGTGTGTTAGTTTTGCTCCAGCCATAGGGATAACGATACCATCATGGTATTCATGTTTGGTTAAAGATTTCTCTTCTGCTTTGTAATAGGCTTCGATTGAAACGTATTTGGGAGCAGTTTTGTAGGTTACTTTTTTTTCTGAAACGATAGAAACAGTTTCTGACATTTTTATATACTGGCTTTTATTAGTATGCAAATATAGGGATTTTTACATGATTTTACAAAAATTTAAGCATTTTAACTCACTTTCAATATGTCCAAACAAGTCAGAGTAGGCATAGATGTAGGCGGTACTTTTACCGATGTGGTGGTCATTGACCATGCCACGAGCGAAGTCATTTCGCAACTCAAAGTACCGACTACACATGACGCTACTGAGGGGGTCGCTCTCGGCATTATCAATGCCATCAATCGAGCGTTATCGGACTTGAATATTCAGCCCGAAGATGTGGTTTTTATTGCTCATTCCACCACGCAAGCCACCAATGCTTTGCTCGAAGGCGATGTAGCAAAAGTGGGCATTATTGGCATTGGTGAAGGTCTGGAAGGCATAAAAGCGAAAATGGATACCAAAATTCCTAGAATCGAACTGGCTCCTAATCGCTTTTTACAAGCCGAATACGCCTTTTTTTTAAATAAAAATTTGACTGAAAAAGGCATTGAAAAACAACTTTTAGATTTTAAAAATAAAGGCATTGAAGTCATTGTAGCCTCTGAAGCTTTTGGCGTAGATAATCCCGAAAATGAAGCATTTATCAGCGAAAAAGCCAGAGAAAAGGGCATTTTAGCCACCAGTGGGCATGAGGTTTCGACGCTTTATGG
>JANMYC010000538.1:0-1778 GCA_031381715.1 Saprospiraceae bacterium | reverse complement strand
GCTTCAAAAGCCCCTGACGATGACCACCCTTATGGGCACGGTCGGGCAGAGCCTTTGGCGGGTATCGTCGTAGCCATATCACTTCTTGGGGCAGCAATTATGATAGCCATTGAAGCTTATAGAAATATTAAAACGCCGCATGAAACACCTAAAGCCTATACGCTTTTTGTGTTGATTGGCGTGGTGATACTAAAAGAAACGATGTTTCGAATAGTAGATAAAACGGCTGACGATATTGGTAGCACGTCCGTAAAAGGCGACGCTTGGCACCATAGAAGCGATGCTATTACGTCATTGACGGCGGCAGTAGGTATTATAATCGCCTTGATTGGTGGACCGGGCTATGAAAGTGCCGATGATTGGGCTGCTCTGATTGCGGCTTTTTTTATTGTTTATAATGCGTGGCATATTTTTACGCCCGCCTTCAATGAAGTGATGGATAAAGCACCCCCTCAGTCATTTACAAATGAAATTAAGGATTTGGCGCGACAAGTGCAAGGCGTGAAAGATATTGAAAAATGCTACGTCAGAAAATCAGGATTTGAGTTTTTCGTAGATATTCATATCATCGTTGATGGTGAAATGACCGTTCGCGATGGGCATGATATAGCGCACGATGTCAAAGACTATATCATGCACCACAAGCCTTTGGTATTCAACGTTTTGACCCATATTGAGCCAGATGGAATCGAGCACTCGCCTGTATTGTAGTGTATCGTGTTTCGGGATGCTGCTTACATACGAAACACGAAATACGCACTCCCGAAACACCCTAAAACGCTTCTATCAACTCTTTGGCTTCCTTAGATTTCCAAGCGCTCCCCCTAAGTATTTCTTCTAAAATGACTTTGGCTTCGGCCACTTTATTCATTTTTATCAATGAAATAGCGTAAAACCAGCGCGCTTCATCTCTAAAGTTCCCATTTTCATCCATAACGGCTTTAAAATAAGGAGCGGCTTTATCAAATGAAGCTTGTTTTTGATAGAGATAACTCAAACCTAAATAAAATTTCTGTTCGGTATTCGGATTCGGTATCGCTTCAATGTCTTGAGCAGCCTTTTCAAAATTACCATCCCGATAAGCGTTTTTAGCGTCTGCCCAACTTTTAATATCATCGCTCGACCCCATGCGAACAGAGGGGCTTTCAAAACGCTCATTTTTAATAAAATTATCAGCCAATTGACTGCTTGATAAGCGGCTTGTCCCCATAGTCTGCCAAACAACAGCTACCAATAAAATAGACGCTGCCAAACCCACAGCATACCGCCACATACTCACTGTGCGCGCACCCGAAGTCTTTTCCGATGTATCCGCATTAGCGCGTTCAATACCTTCAGCAGCTAATAATGCTGCCCATTTTTGGCGTTGTTCACGGTCGCCGATGGCATCCATTATTTTTTTTTCTACCCCCTCAGTATCGGAGGCAGAAAGGGTATTATTTTTATATTTTTTAAGTTCTTCTTTCATTTTATTCAGGATTTTAAGTTTTTTTATGAGCTTTATGGGTAAGATTTAAGATGAAAGATTTAAGATGCGAAAGTTACCCAATCCAATCTCTTAAATCTTAAATCTTCTATCTTAAATCTTAAATCTTACCTCTTTCAATCAAACTTCATATACATCAAAAAAAGACGATTTAAGCTTATCCATACACCGCTCTTTTCTTTTACGAATATTGGCTTCATTTTCATTGAGTAATTGCGCCACTTGTTTCAATTGCAAACCATCATAAACGTGGCTGCGCAGCAATTTTCGGCAATCCTCATTCAATTTTCCC
>JANMYC010000516.1:0-12173 GCA_031381715.1 Saprospiraceae bacterium | reverse complement strand
TCGTGCTTGCCCAATTGCCTCCACGCCTGCCCCATGAACGGACAAAAACAAAGCGGATTCAGCCGTTGGCGTACCCGTTTGTGGCGCAACAGCATAATATTGAACGCTGCCATCAATGGCACTAATAAAAGTGCTACTATGATGTTCTTTTTCAGAAACAGCGTTCAAAACGATGGTTTTTTTATCTAAAACTTTATTATTTTCAAGCAACTCAACGGTGCAATTCACATCGCCTTTTTGCGTGATTTTAGCAACATTCATCTGAAAAGGCACTTTTCGAGTGGTCATTGGGCTGATATTTGGCACATCTGACACCATCGAATTGCCTTCAATCGTGGTTTTTATTTTTAAATTTTTAAGCGGTTTTTCTGTCAAATTCATTAAAACGATGCCACCAAGAAGCGATTTTGATGTTTTCTCTATTAAAATATGGGGCAAAGTGGTATCCTTCGTGCTGATAAAAACAGGCTTTTCAGGGAAAATCAATTTAGCCGTAACGCCTTGAAAACGTCCGCCAAAACCCACCCGCAGATATATTTCATTCAACCCTTTTTTGATTTTAATGGGTTGAAACAACCATTCATGGCGGTTCACATCGCCCGAAAACGGCACGCCATTGAAAAACATACCCGCATGACCAATCCCTTGAAAAATCGCTAATTTTTCCTCTTTTGACGTATAAGTCAAGTACAAATAGCCATTATTCAAAGACGCATCACGCAAATTATTGGTAGTATCAGCTTTAATGCGCTGCCATTTTATGGGTTTACCTTGCTTGTCATTTGTTAAAATCCCCCCTTCGATAGGTTGCGCCAATTTACCCTGTATGAGTTGGTGCGCAAGCAAATCGGTGAAAAGTGCTTCTCTCCCGTATTGGTGGCAAGGTCCCGCGCCTAAGCCTTCGGTGAAGTTATAAGCAGTTTGTGCTTGGGAAATATTGAGCGTTAAAAAAGCTATTGCATAAAATAGCTTGTGTGGTTTAATCATGTGTTTGGTTTTTAAAATAATATTTTGGTTTGCAGTCGTTTAAATTCAGCGGGCGGATTTTGCGCCTTTAAAGGTATTTTAAATGAAATAAGGATGGTAAAAACGAGATATTTTAATGCCATTTTGCTCATATTTGTTGGTATTGATTTCAGTAAAAGTCGTAATTTTATACGAATTTTCAATTATTGAAAAAAATACCCCCTCAGTATCCGTAAATATTGAGGGGGTATTTTTATGTTTATTTTTGAAAAATTGAAGCATATTTTACGCCTTATTCGTGTGGCCGGATATTCAAAAGATTGACCATGCAATTCTCTATATTGCCAATGGTCAAAACAAAGTCTTGTTTGATTTTTAAACCGTTAGAAAACTCGGCTGGCTTCCATGTGGGCATTTTTGAAATGGCTGCAACCAGCATTTCGTCAATTTTTGCATCTTTTGATGGCATGGCAACTTTAATATCCTTAATATGCCCTTGTTCGGTAACAGTAAATTTAATGGCAGTCAAATCATAACCCGTAAAACTTCCTGCGTCAATATTTACAATGCAGTTGTTTCGCAGATATTGAGCCCGTTGCTCGGCACCTTCGGTATAACTGGCATTTTTAACGGGCATGACGGTGACTTCAAAATCGTATTGCTTTGCTGTATTGTTTTTCAATGAATTGTTAGGAAGATATGTTATGCTTATGGCAATGTCCCTATTGCGGTCAGCCGTTTGTATCAGTTCTTTTTGCTCTTGAGTTAGAACGTCGTTATTACCCAAAGCCTTTAATTTCGTCCCATTTTTAAATGCCGAAATCTCTACGGAAAAATATTCTTTTACCCACGATGCGGGGTACCGTTTGTCCAAATCTTGAAGTGTGTTTATTTCCGCCAATTTATTTTCTTGAATAGAAATGAATGGAAGAACTTTGTTTATTTCAAATTTTAGGTCATTCTGGGCAACACTGTTGAAAGCGTGTCCGATGGAGAGCAGCACGAGGAATAAAATCTGATTTTTTTTCATATTTCGGTGAATTTATTAATTTAAAATTCTGTCACTATGTAGACATCAAGGTACGGCATTTTCGGGAAATAACAAAAATTTTCAGTGTTCCCAAACAGATTGATGGGGTTGTTTAGGCTTTTTGGAGGCTGCGGTTTAGCCAAATTTTTGAATTTTAGGCTAAATTCAGAAAGTAGGTTTTGGGCTTTTAAAGATATTTTAGATAAAAAAAGAACAATAAAAACAAGCTGTTTTAATGCAATTTTGCTCATATTGATTGGTTTTAGGTTAAAAACAAAGGGGGTAAATTCCTTCACAAATGTTCAATAAGTGTGGTCTCGCTGTGACCATTTGACGTTATTTTTAAACAATAAACCCCTTTTACAGCCGCGTTGCCGAGTTTTATTGTCTGCTTTCCATTAGACAGCGAGCCTGTTTGGATAAGCCGACCCAACACATCAAATAGACTGTAATTAGCAGCCTCAACGCCTTGATAGTCAATTTCAAAATGATTAGAAAAAGGATTGGGATATGTTTTTATGTGCTTTAAAAGAGCGTTTTCTTCTAAACTACTTGCTTTTGGCAAACAAAATGGAGTAATTGTTATCAAATTGGCAAAAAACGAAGCCATATTGTTTTCACGCAAAACGGTATTATCGTACGCATGGCAGGGATTATTCACTTGGTCAGCACAACTGCCTGTACCAAATAAAAAATTGAATGGGAAATTGGTTGTCGTGTATTCACTTTTGATGTTATAACCATAACCTCGACTTGTATTCCAATTAGCAAAGGCTCGGCTGCCATAAACTTTAGGCGTATTGCTGATTGCAAAACAGTTGTAACCATTCGTCATGCACCATGATAAACCCGCATAAACATTGCCCGAATCAATGGGCACAACAATATCACAAGGTTGGTGAAATGAATAAATGGCAGGTTTGGGCTTACCTGCTTTACTCAATTTTAGTAAGTCATTCGCCATAGCACCATAGATATTACCGATGCCTTTTATCGTAAAATTGATATTTGTTGGCTCAATTGTACCTTCAAAACTGCCTAAATCGGGTCTTACTATCGTCGTTTGAGAAAACGTTTCTTGGACATTATAAACACAATTAGCCGTATTTGTGTGTGGTTTTGGGGCATTTGCTATTGCAAAGGCTTGCGGAAATTTTTCAGCCATTGTATCCATTAAAGCTGTACCTAATGCCAAAAAACCACCCGCACTTTCACCCGCAACGAAGATATGACTCGTATCAATTCTAAACTGCTGATGCCGATTGACGAGATATCTAACAGCACCTTTGGCATCTTGAATACCTCTTAAAAGCGACCGATACCACTCTGTGCTATCGGTTGCAAAAACACAAGAGTAGTTCGGATAATTGCAATTCCACGCAATATCATCGCTGATAAAGCCTAAACGGTAGTCAATTGTTGCGGTCACGTAACCTCTTTTCGCAAATTGTTTGCATAAATTGACGATACTTGGGTCATTTTTATTGCCAGCCAAAAACGCCCCACCATGCATAAAAACCAAAAGTGGTCTTCTTGAAGTAACTTGTTGGTCACTACAAATTGGCGAATAAATATCCATTTTTAGCGATTCTGTTCTGCCATTAAAATTGACAGCTGTTCCATAAGTGACATTTAAGGTGCTGTCATAAGTATATTTTTTATCAAGCCATTGTTGTGCATGGAGAGATACGAAAGCGCATAAAAGTGTTGTCGTGAGAACAAAATTCTTCATGATTTTTGATTGATTTTATAGTTAAAATGACTATAATGTTTCCGTTATTGTTTTAAACGCATATTTTGAGCATGTTTAACTCCTTCGGAGTTATCAAAAACGTGCTTTTATTTATTTCACGTTCCTTATTTATTTCTGATTTCAAAAATATACTTTCCTGACGGGGCAAATAAACGCCATTGACCAGCTTGCTTTGAAAGTATCTTAATATCAGAATTTTTGCTGATTATTTTGCCCGATTCATAGACGATTTGATTAGCTGAAACGGGCAAAATAATATCGGCTTTCGTGTTAACAGGAATGTCAACGACTATTTGCAAGGTGGAATTCTCTTTGTGGCTCCATGAAACACCCACTTGCCCATAAGGCGAATTGAATTTAGAATTTTGCTCTTTAATGACATCTGTTAATTGAGGAGCTATAAGTAAATGTTTAAAAGCCACAGATTTTTCCATCTGCCGAATACCAGCTACCCCTGTAAAAAACCAACCTCCTCCAGAAGTAAAACAAGAGTGAATATTGGACCAATAGCCATTCCACTGCTCCCAACAAGTGTTTGCTCCTTGCGCAATCATATACCCCCAGCCTGGATATGTTTTTTGTTTCATCATTAAATAAACGAGGTCGGAGCGTCCTGTTTCAGTAAGATGTTGCAGCATAAAATAAGTGCCCAGCATACCCGTATTGAGGTGTCCATCATTGGTTATTTTTATGGTATTCTCAAGATTTGTAAAAACCCTATTTTTTTCATCTTTATGTGTAACATCCACCCATAAGGGAAATGAAAGATAAGTCTGCTCTCCGTTGGCATAAATACCTTTTTCGGCATTAAAATAATTTTTGTGAATGATGTTTTTTAAAGTTTCAGATTGCCTTTTATACTTTTGGCTATCATTGGTTTTTCCCAAAACTTCGGCACATTCTGCGAGGATATTGTATAGATATATCTTATAACAATTGTTAAATACTTCTTTTTCGGTCTTCCCCACTTTGTCTTTCGAATCCATTCCCTTTCCCGGTGGCACCCAATCGCCAATAAATCCCCATTCTGCATCGCCATAATGCACTAAAATGCCCTCTTTGCTTTTTGTTTCCAAAAAATCAATATAACGCACCATTGAATTATAAGTAGAACTCAAAAAAATGGTATCTCCATAATATTTAAAAATTTTCCATGGCAAAACAACGCCTGTCCCTCCCCAACCTGGTCCGCCACCCGCACCATACGGAGAAGGTGCGGTGTGAAGAAAATCACCATCGGCATTTTGCCCAACAATCCAATTAGATGCCCATTTTTTATAATAATTATAGAGGTCAAAATTATAGATACCCGTTTCCACAGCCACCTGTCCATCGCCATACCCAAGGCGTTCACGGTGCGGACAATCCACATAATAGCCACCAATATCTAAACTACGAAATGTGAAACGGTTTAATTCATAAATAGCGTTCAATTCACTATCGGAGCATGAAAAATGTCCTACTTCGGGAATATCTGATTCTATCATATAGCCCGTTATATCCTGCAATTGGGGTTTGCTATGTAATCCTTGAATAATTACATAACGAAAAGCGTGAAAATTAAATTTAGGGCAGAATATGCCACTATCTGCCATGGAACATATATAAGCATCCCTTTGATTAATAGCCTCGTTGCCAAAATCCCAATTATATTTTGATTTTCTTTCTGGCGTTTTATTGCAAAAATCTGAATAAATGAAATCTATTGTATCTCCTGGATTTTGATTTTTGATTTTCATTTTCATCCAGCCAGTAAAATTCTTACCAAAATCAACCAACCAGACATCTTTATCGATTTGTGAAATATTCTTTACTAAAATGGTATCAGAAATAATATTCGGTTTGCAAATTTGAGATTTAGTGACGGCTTGGGGTTTAGGCATTGAAATAGTATTCGTTTTAATCTTATCGATTGACCAATCAGTCATGGAAATTCTATTGTCAATCAATTCACCACCCATGTCATTCCATCGCCAGTTACCAATTTGACTTAAATTGCTATTGGCTGTTCGCCAAGTTGTGTCAGAAACGATTACCGTAGAACTATGATTTGACGTAAAATGTGCCTGAATACGAAAAACAGGTGATTTATGAATAACACCAGGCAATCCAAATGAATACCAGCCTCGTCCAGTCCATAAACCGATAGTGTTTTCTCCAATCTTCAAATAATCTCTGATATTATAGGTAAGATAGTAATTTTCAAATCGGAAATCACTGACAGCTGGCGAAAGAACATCGTTCCCAACTTTCTTTCCATTGACGTAAAGTTCAAAATATCCCTGACAATTCACAAAGACATGCGCTAAATCAGGGATTTTATCAATCCTAAATTCTTTAATAAAAACGGGGGAATAAACAGAATCAGGAGAACTTATCCAGTCTGCTTGCCAATCATTTTCACTCAATAAGCCCATCGAAAAATGATTCTCCTTCGACCACGAACTTATTTTTCCATTATTGTCCCAAATCTGAACCTTCCATTTATAGGCGTGAAGGGGTTTTAAAGATTTCCCTGCATACTTTACAAGAATATTATTGTCTGAAATAACCTTTCCCGTGTTCCAGCAAGTATCTTTTGTATTTTCAGACCATACAACAATTTGATAGGCGGTCTGATACTTTTGCCTGCTTTCAGATTTTAATTTCCATGAAAAAACTGGCGTCTCCGTGTCAATGCCAATTGGATTAATTTGCTGGTCAAGTGAGGTTTCGTAAATCGCAACATTTGAATAGTTCTGCGAATAACAAGGCGGGATATTGGCAGTTAGCAAAATAAATCCTGCGATTAATATCTTTAAGAATTTCATATTTTATTCTATTTTATGGTTTTATTAAAGTCAACTAATAGGCTAATCTATATAAAAGGCACTAAAATTTTTAATTATCGGTAGCGCATTGCTTTCACTGATAGTCAACCGCAATTGGGAAGTCGTTATGGTCTCAAATTTTTGAATGTGTTTATGCCCGATACATTCACCCTCCGCAATGATTTGCCATTTTTTATTTATTTCGGCTTCAATTTTATAAACACGTACCCGTTCACCAAAAGCAATGTCTTCTTGTAGAATAACGTGGTTTACGGCTTGTTTTTTATCGAATTTTAAGTTAAAAACAGTGCCTTCACCATGAGTGGCTTTTAAGGGATTTGAAAAATGGGATTTGATGTCATCGCCCCATTCTTTCAATCTTTGGACATCAGCGTCGGGTATTAAGCCCCTATTGTCGGGGGTTAATCCGAGAATTAAAGTTGAATTGTGCCCAACTGAATTGTAATACATTTGCGTTAGGTTTTTTAACGGAAAAATATGGGCTTCGTCATTCGCTTCCCAAAACCATTCATGTCTGCCGTTAAACCCTCTCAAAGGCGCGTCTGACATGGCGGGCATCCAATATTTGCCATTTTTATCACCATATTTCAAGAGTTTGAAATTATCTTTTTGAACGATTTCTTTTTGAGCCGAATGTGAAAATGGAAAAGAAAAACTTGACCAACAAGGATAAGGCACAGTCCCCGATTCGGAGCCACCCCAACGAAAATCAGCCCTTTGGGTATTGTGATAAAACAAGCATTTGGGTTGATATTTTTCAACAATAGGCAGTACATCTGCACCGTATTGGGTGGGGTCATCTGCGCCACCATCAAACCAAATCATGAACAAATCGCCGTATCGCGTACACAATTCTTTGACCATGCCTTCACACATTTTTTTATATGCCAACTGCCGATTTTTAACAAATGCGCTCGTGCCTTCAATCCTAAAATCGTGGACACCCAGATAGGAATTCCAGCGAATACCGAGATAAATACCCGGTGCGATACCATATTTTCGACATGAATTGACAAAATCACGCACGATATCGCCTTTCCCATCTTGAAACTTCAAAGCTTTCATGCAGTAGGGATTTACATCACTTTGATAGAGTGCAAAACCTGTTTCGTGCGTAGCGGTCAAAACGGCAAATTTTCCACCCCCATCTTTCACGGCTTTCGCCCATTGGTCAGTGTACAATTGCGTCGGATTGAAAATATTTATATCCTCAATCGGCGTGATGCGATTTTGGGCTTGATTGTAATTTTTACCATCAAAAACATGCACATCATAACTCACTAAGAACCCAATTTCCGCCTCTTGCCAAGATAATTGAGCGGGTGTTGGTTTAGGTAAATTAGTGCTTTGCGATACCCCCTCAGTATAAAAGCCTGAAAAGGCAATTAGAATTGAAATAAACCTTTTCATTTTTCTTTATTTTAAAATCATTACCGCACCACCACCTCATCCACAAAAACCCAAGAACCGCCACCCGCCGACGGGTGCCAATTGAACAGTTTTTTAGTGCCTTTTACCTCAAATTTGACGTAACGACAAGTGCCAATGTTTTTATCAAAACTGAAATTATGCGTCACGTTTTCCTTGCGTTGGTCGCCTTCGATGGTTTGCGTTTCGAGGAGGCGATAAGTAACGCCATCTTCTGAAATCGAACAAGTGACAGATTTTGGGTGCAAAATCCAGCTTTTCGGGTCATAAAGCGTTGAAATTTGAATGCTTTTCGGCTGTTTTGCCGTTTCAAGGTCAAGTACGAGGTCAAAATCTTGTGCTTCCCAACCGAGCCAATGCGCTTTATAATCGTTTGCGCCTTGTACGCCGTTGGTCAAAATCGCCAAATCTGCGTTGCTGTATTTGGGCGAAGGCGCAGGATTTGCTGTCGTTTTTTTGCGAAAAGCAGTGTTACCTTCGACTTGCACATTGATAAATCGTTTCGTAGCTTGGTAATATTCTTCGGGGGTCAAACCTGCTTCATTGACATTTTTAACTTCATTTTGCTTGCAAACGGTGTAGAAATCCTCCATTAATTGCCGCATTTCGGGTTTTAAAAGAAATTTTTCTTTGTCTTTTTGATAAAAACCGCGTGCGCCAAACATCTCGCTTTTGCCAATTTCCATCATGGCGTATTGAATCGGCAAACGGCAGACTTTTACACGTTGTAATATTGCAAATCCCGACGAACTCGGGACTGAGGGGTCTCCTTTTACGGCGTTTTCGGCGGCATCAAAATACTGATTATATTTTACCATATTTTCAGCCGATAAAAACGTCTTGGCGTGCGCCATCGGATGCCCATAAATGTCCAACCACTCCCCCGTTTTTTTGATTTCAGAAGTCATTTGGTCAATGTATTTTTGAATAAAAACGCCTCCTGCACCATAATAACCATTCAAAAAATCGGTCGTGATAGAATCGGCATTGATATTCGGATTCCACAACAAACGGGCAATCAAATAGGCTTTTAACGGCGAAAATTCATGTCCAATAGCGGCATTAGTTTGTTGAAAATGGGCATTAACATTGTTTTTTACAAAAAACTGAATATTCGGTTGCAACGTGTGCAAGTTCGGAAAAGGCGTGATATGGTGCGAAAAATTGACGGTATAATCCCACAAATAAATGTTTTTGCTGATTGCGCCCCAGTCCGTAATGTCTTTTAGGAAGCCAATACTGAGGGGGTCATTTTCAATTGCTTTACTGCGATTGAGTTCAATCGTGCAAAGCATAATTTGTACATTGTTGGCAGGTTTGACGTGTTTTGGAGCTTTACGCGAGTATTGATACGCCAAAGTTGAAATCATTTTATCGGGAAATTCAGCCGCCACTTTGTTCACAAAATGAATAATTGAACCCGCCGGAGAACCTTCATCAGCCGTTATTTTAGCACATTTATCGCATTGACAATACGAAAAATTATCGCCTTGACTGACAGACCACAGCTTTTTTTCGGGCTGTTTTGCCATTTCTTCTTTCAGTTTTTTTATCGTCAAATTATAAACATCTGCGTTTGTCAAACACAATTGGTCAATAATCCGTTTGCCACCCATCAACGCAAAATATTCGGGATGAGCCTCAAAATGCGTTTCCCACGGCACAAGTCGGTTGAACGTATGGACATAATAGCCTTTTGCAAATTCTTCATTGTGGTCATTCAGTCGTTGCCAATTGCGATAGGCTTCATTTTGCTGCGTCATAACGCCATTAACAATACGAATACTGTTCACAGGCTTATCCATTTCACACAAAATAGGCAGCGAAAGTTCTTTTTGTTGCGGCATAATTTCCACATTAGGCGCATACATACGGCACCCAAAATATTTTTCAAGTAAGTGAATAATGCCATAAATTGACCCTTTTTTTCCACCATTGACGATTAAAATATTGTCTGATTGCACAGAAATCAAAAAACCATCTTCTATTAATTCGTTTCGTTTTGCTTCAAAATCGGGTGTAAAATGCTTTTTAAAGCTCTTTTTAAGGCTTGATACTGAGGGGGTGATATAAATCGTATTTTTAACATTTGGCTTATCTGTTTTTACAATTTGCAGTTCACAATGCGTCATTTTTTTGATTGACGATTGCAGTAATTCAGCCGCTTTGTTGTCCGCTTCTGTTGGATTAGAAGCAAGTGAAATGGTAAAGTTGGCTTGCCCATTTTTGACCAAAACGGCTTGTTTTTGGGCAAAAATACTGAGGGGTAGGCAAAGTAGTAAAGGAATTAGGTTTTTCATTTTTCAAATAGGTTGAAAGGCGAATTTTAAACACGAATTATAGCGAATTCTACGCTTAATTCGCACACAATGATTTTGTTTTGTTATTTCTCCAAAACTTGCTTATCTCTCAACAGCACATCTTTCAATTTTTGATAAGGCAATTGTTGTGGTGAAACCTTGTTATCAATAGACAAAACGGCTGCCGTCGCTGCGGACTGCCCCAGTATCATAAACACAGGTTCCATGCGGATAGACCCATACGCAATATGTGAACTGGAAATACAAATAGGCACAAGTAGGTTCGTACACTCCTCCGCTTTTGGTAAAATAGAGCCATAACCAATCGAATACGGTCTATCGGGTTTCACGGCTATATCGCCTTCGTTCTGTACATAACCTTCTTGGGTGACATAGCGTTGGGTATTGTGCGAGTCCAAAACATAAGACCCCATGCCAACAGGATTAGGCACTTGCGTTTTGCCCAAAGCATCGGCTTCTTTCATCACAAATTCGCCTATCATGCGGCGGGCTTCTCGGATATACAATTGATAGGGCCAGCCGCCGTTGTCTTTAAATTCATCTTTGGCTAAACCCCATTCTTTCATTTTTTCTTGCACATCGGCAGGTACACGAGAGTCATTTTGAAGAAAATACATCATGCCTTTTTGGTATAATTCGTGGTCTTTGATGATTTCTTTGCGCCGTGTGTAAGTGGCTTCGGGATAATCATAGTTTTTACCAATATAATCCGTGCTAAAAGGGCCGTGATTATTGGTGTCCGTTTTTCGATTCGGAATAGGATCATATTTAACAAATGTCCTGCGCCAACCGGACGCATATACCCGCGCCAATAGCTCATACCGATTTGCGTCATAGCCTTCGGGTTGTGGAAAGGGCAAACGATTATCGAGATGATTACTCAAACACATTCGGAAACAATAGGCTTGAATGTGTGCATCACCCGACCCATTTTCTCCTACTGGATTAGCTGAAATTTCGGGCAGAAGTCCACTTTTAGCATCTCCCGCAATTTTGTAAGGGCTAATTTTGGTTTCAAAATGGTGTGTTTGATGAAAAATACCCGCTTGCAAACCGTTCCATTTTTCGTTGTATTGGCTATTGGGTTCACGTCCAACATGGTATTTTACCCCCGCCAATGCCATCAAATCGCCTTCATACGTGGCATCAATAAACATTTTGCCTTTGTAAATACTACCATCTAAAGTCTTGAAAGACAGTATTTTACCGTTTTTTTTCTTAATACCTTTTGGTGAACGGTCGAGCCATGCGTTACGGTAAACCGTGATATTGTATTCTTTTACAAAATCTTCAAATACTTGCTCGGCGGCGTGCGGTTCAAATATCCACATAGTTCGAGCGTTGCCATCAATAGCGGGCGTGCCTTGTCCTTTGTTGCCATATTCTTCCCGTTTTTGCCACTGCCAACTCTCTTGTTTTTGATAGTGGTTATAAATTCGATGATAAAATTCTCTCGATAAACCGCCTATCACCTCTTTATTGCCTGTATCCGTAAACCCCAAACCGCTTGAAGATAAACCGCCCAAATGCGTATCAGGCGATACGACAATAACCGATTTACCCATGCGTTTAGCTTGCACTGCTGCGGTAATTGCCGCCGAAGTACCACCATAAATGATAATATCCGCCTCTCTGTCCTTACGCAAATCATTGGCGTAGATGTTTAGAGAAAAAGTTAAGAAAAGTAGTAAAATGTATCGTTTTTTCATTGTTTTCATTTCACAATTTTGAAAATCCAAGCATAATCTACCAAATTTTGCTTGTTTATACTGAGGGGGATGTCAATCACAACTTTCCCATTATTTTCCGTCCATTTCAGCGTTTCTGATGTGCCTATTAAAGTG
>JANMYC010000505.1:0-4572 GCA_031381715.1 Saprospiraceae bacterium | reverse complement strand
ATGGATGCTTTGGGCGAGCGTTGGTCAATGGATTTTGGGATGCAAGAATATGAATCGCTGGAGTCAAAAGGTGTGAAATTGTGGGGCAAAGAGCAAAATTCGCAACGTTGGGAAGTCTTTCGCTACAATAATTTTAACCACAGTACCTTGACCTTCAATGACGAATTGCAACGTGTAGAAGGCTACGCTTCCATTAAAAGTACAACCGATAATCCGCAATTTTTAAGCGCAATCAGCGATATCTCAGCCGTTTATAAAGGTCAAGTTGCGGCTGCGAATAGGGGCGTGGCGATTATTGACCAAAGCTATGTCGCCGTAAAAGACGAAATCACCACAACCGATAAAGAAACAACCGTCCGTTGGACAATGGTGACACCCGCCGAAGTAAAAATTACGGAAAATGGCACAACAGAATTGACGCAAAAGGGTAAAAAACTACAATTAAAAGTAGTAGAACCTGCCAATATTACTATAAAAACTTGGACAACCGTACCAACGCACGATTATGATGCTCCAAATCCGAATACTATTTTAGTAGGTTTTGAAGTTGTTTTACCCAAAAATACGACGACGAATTTGACGGTTTTATTGATTCCAGAAGGTAGTCATATTAAAAAAACTATAAAAATCCCCGCACTTGCTGATTGGGGAAAGAAAAGATGACCCCTCAGTACTTTTACAAAAACAACAGAATTTAACAAACTCAATATCTATGAAAAATCTACTCATGGTCTTTTCCGTGCTTTTCAGCACACTCAATTACGCGCAAGTCACGCAGCGCAATATTTTAGGTAAAAAATACACTTCGGAATCTGTGAAACAGTCGCTGATCGCACAAAGCGAATATAAGCCTTTTCCTAAAACACCCGAAGCTTGGAAAGCGTCGATGCCAGATTCTGTTTTAGCGACCATTATCAAAGAGGCAGAGGTTTTGATGGACTATAAATTTGAGCCTATTTCAGCGACAATATCCATGGATTTTACCCGTTCGGGCGATAGAATGCGGCATGGAAATCTCTCGTATGGCAAGCGGAGTGCTTTAATGAACTTAGTTTTAGCTGAGAGTATTGAAAATAAAGGACGTTTTACCGAAGCCATTTTTAACGGTGTTTGGTCAATTTGCGAAGAAAGTTTTTGGGGCGTTCCGGCTCATATTTCGGGAACCGGATTGCCTGATGTTGAAAATCCAGTTGTTGAATTGTTCTCTGCTGAAACGGCTGCAGTTTTGAGCTTGACGGACTATTTTATGGGTGAAAAATTGGATAAAATCAATAAACTCATTCGTAAACGCATCTATTTTGAAACAAATAAGCGCATTTTTGAACCCATGCTCACTAAATCCGACAATTACAGTTGGATGAGTAAAACCAAAGCGGTGAATAACTGGAACCCTTGGATTATGTCCAATTGGATAACGGCTATTTTGTACTTAGAAAAAGACGATAAACGCCGTGCGGACATGATTTATGCTTCAATGAATGGCTTGGATTTATATCTCAATGGCTTAGGTGAAGATGGTGGCTGCGATGAAGGACCCAGTTATTGGTTTGCGGCAGGGGCAAGCGTGTATGATTGTCTTGAATTATTGCAGGGTGCGACTAAAGGCAAAGTGGATATTTACAACGACCCATTGGTACAAAAAATGGCTTCTTACGTCTATAAAACGCATATTGATGGACACTATTTCGTCAATTTTGCGGATGCTGACCCAAAATTACGTCCTGATGGTTTGATGCTATATCGTTTTGGTAAAGCATTAAAAGACAATACTATGGTCGGCATGGGGCAATGGGCTTTTAAAAAATTTCCAGAATCGTCACTTACTTTTAGCGGCTATCAACGTCCTCGAAAAATTCAGAATTTCCTGACAATCAATGATTTAAATAAAAATCAAACACCTTATGTGCCACTTAAAGAGGCGTGGATAGGCGATATTCAAGTTTTAACGGCTCGCTCAAGCAATGGTTTTTATTTGGCAACTCACGGGGGACACAACGCTGAAAGCCATAATCACAATGATGTGGGTGATTTTTTATTGTATTCAAATGGAGAACCCGTCATTATTGATGCTGGTAGGGGCAATTATACGGCGCGAACTTTTTCCTCAAAACGATATGAACTGTGGTTTACGCAATCGCAATACCATAATTTACCCATCATAAACGGCGTGGGGCAGTTGGCAGGGCGAGAGTATGAAGCTAAAAACGTGAAAAGCACCATTAATGAAAAAGAAGCTTCTCTATCAATGGATATTGCGCCGGCTTACGCCAAAGAAGCGGGTATCTCATCTTGGAATCGGGTTGTAAAACTGAATAGAGCTGCCAATAAAGTAGAGATTACGGATGATTTCGTTTTAAATCAAAAACCCACTTCCTTGCAACAGGTTTTTATGACAATTTGTAAAACGGATGTTTCAAAAGCGGGTAAAATCATTTTAGAAACACCTAAAAAAGCCATTTTTACAATCGAATATGACCCCTCAGTATGGACAGCCTCTACGGAATTTCCCTCTACCGAAGGCATGGAATACAGTAGTTTTAAAACAAAATGGGACGGTTTTCAAGTGCAACGCATCGTTTTAACGAGTAAAAAATTAGAACAAAAGGGTAAAAATGCTTTTATTGTGGTAAAGAATTGACCCCCTCAGTATTCACTATTTTTTTAATGAAAAACGTCTAAAAATCAAATAAAGTCATGACAACAAGAAGAGATTTTATTAAAAATACAGCAATTGCTGGTGCTGGCATTCTAACTGTACCAAACTTTCAAATTTTCAAAGGTTCGCCCAACGAAAAAGTCGTTATTGGCTCGATGGGCTCCAATAGTCGCGGATTTTTTTTAGCTAAAATGTATGCTCAATTGCCGAATGTTGAAGTCGGTTACGTCTGTGATGTGGATAGCAAAGTGGTTGAAAAAACGAGTGCAGAAATCGAAAAAATAACGGGTAAAAGACCGAAAGGCTACACCGATGTTCGCAAAATGCTTGAAGAAAAAGACATGGATGCGCTCGTTATTGCCGCGCCCGACCATTGGCACGCACCCGCCACTTTGATGGCTTTGAAAGCGGGCAAGCACGCTTACGTTGAAAAACCGTGTTCTCACAACCCAAATGAGGGTGAAATATTGGTCGCTGCCACTAAAAAATACAATAAACTCATACAAATGGGCAGTCAAAGACGCTCATTCCCGAAGGTAATGCAAGCGATGAAGGAATTGCACGAGGGCATTATTGGCAATGTTTATTTTGCCCGTGGCTGGTACGCAAACAACCGCAAACCGATTGGGGTCGGTAAAAAAGTTGCCGTGCCCGATAATTTAAATTTTGATTTGTGGCAAGGGCCTGCACCGCGTCGCGATTATAAAGACAATTTGGTGCATTACAATTGGCATTGGTTCTGGCATTGGGGAACGGGTGAGGCGTTGAACAACGGGACGCACGAATTGGATGTCATTCGTTGGGGTATGGGCGTTGATTTTCCTACAAAAGTCACTTCTTCGGGCGGTCGTTTTGCTTTTAAAGACGATTGGGAAACGCCTGATACACAAACGATTAGCTTTGAATTTGGTAAAGATAAACTCGTGCAATGGGAGGGTAGAAGCTGCAATGGCTACAACAGCGAAGGTGCTGGTCGCGGCGTGATTTTTTATGGTGATAAAGGCACCATGGAAATCCCTGGTGGCGATGCCTATAAGGTTTTTGACTTGGCTAATAAATTGGTGAAAGATGTAAAAACAGATTTGCAGGAAGCAACGCGCACCAATACAATGGGCATGGGTGAAAAATTAGACAGCATCGTTTTAGAAAATTTCGTCGAATCCATTAGGGGTAAGGCTCAGCAAACTGCGCCTATTAGTGAGGGACATAAATCAACTTTGCTGCCACAATTGGGTAATATCGCCCAAAGAACAGGCAGAATATTGAACTGCGACCCCACTAATGGGCATATTTTAAGGGACAAAGAAGCGATGAAATTGTGGAAACGAGAATATGAAAAAGGATGGGAAATGATACTGTAGGTGATGGAAAAGATAAATCAATGATACATTACCTTTGATTTAAGCTTATTTGAAATCTCTTTAAAATCTACCCCTCAGTATATCGGGAGTTTGAGATACTATTTTTAATAAAAGAAGCTAAGTTTTGTAGTGGGTCAGTGTAACACTAAACTTAGGTTAAAAATGAAAATTATGACTAAACGAATCATTTTACTTGCTATTATCTGGGTTAATACCCTGTACGCAGTGATTGCGCAACCTGTTGAGCGATTTGTAAAAGTAGTGGTCGCGGCTGACCGTCCCGATTGGACTTATAAAATTGGTGAAACGGTGCGTTTTACTATTTCTGTTTTTAAACACGGTAATTTAGAGAATAATGTCCGTGTGCGCTACGAAATTGGTGCTGAAAAACAAGAGCCAACCATAAAAGAAACGGTTGTTTTACCCAACGGTTTTCAAATTGTGGAAGGTGGAACGATGACCACTGCGGGCTTTTTGCGCTGTGTTGCCATTGCTGAAATAGATGGAAAGGAATACCGTAGCTTGAGCACAGCGGCTTTTGACCCCCTCAGTATT
>JANMYC010000487.1:0-2322 GCA_031381715.1 Saprospiraceae bacterium | reverse complement strand
TGTATCGCCACCAAACAATGATTCTTGCGTAAGTATTTGTTTTCCAATGCTTTGAGGTGATAAAGTGACTTCCTTGGTATTCATTTTTAACTTAAAATCACCTGTCAAAGAGACCTCATCATAGCCATCCAAAGCATGAATAATGGCGAATTGTTTATTGGGTATTTGTTGAAAAATGTATTGATATAGGCGCGCCAATTCAAGACTAAAAACACCCGTTAGCTGATATTTCGGTTGCGCAGGATTCACGAGTGGTCCCAACATATTAAAAAATGTTTTCACGCTTAATTGCTTCCGAATGGGACCCACAGTTTTTAACGCAGGGTGAAAAAGAGGTGCGTGAAAATAGCAAATATTGGCTTTATCAAGCTGCATCTTGATTTTTTCAACGTCATTACTGAACTGATAACCGAGGTTTTGCAACACATCCGAAGAGCCGCTATTCGAGGATACGCCCACGTTGCCGTGCTTCGCCACTTTATAACCCGCACCTGCCAACACGAATGAGGAAAGGGTAGATATATTAAAGGTGTTTTTACCATCGCCGCCCGTTCCGCACACATCAATCGTTTCAACGCCTTCCAAATCCACAGGAATACACAATTCTAAAAGTGCTTCTCTAAAGCCTTGCAACTCTTCTACAGAAATAGGGCGCATCAAATAAACAGTAATAAATGCCGCTATTTGAGACTCATTGTATTTGCCCGTGGAAATATTGACTAATATTTCTTTGGCTTCCGATTTGCTTAATTTTTTATGGTCGAATAATTTTCCTAATATTGCTTTCATATCTTTTTTAAGACTTTAGTCCCGAATTCTCGGGATAGATTTTAGACATTAGACTTGTTGTCATTGTCTATTTCACTTCTTCATATTCGGCATCTTCGATATCGTCGTCACCTTCCTCATCATCATCTTCGTAATCCTCGTTGTCATCATCGTAGTACATATCACCGAATTCATTCTCACCAGCTATTAAAACGACATCAAAATTGCCTTCGCCGACGCTTTTTTTAAGGGTATTAACTACTTTATTCACACTATCATAAGGGCCATTGATAAAACAAGGTCTGCCATTTTTACCAAATTCAAGTTCGATTAATTCTACATCTTCGGTATCTTCTTCGAGTACCATTTGAGCGAATGACCAATCTTTATGGGGTTTAAAACCCAAACTTTCGGCATACGCCACGGCACCAAATAGAATATTGTGCGCCAAAGCGTAGTCGATTTTTTCTATTTCACCCATGTATCTATCTGAGATATTACTTAAAAAATCTGCATATTCAAAGCTACTTTTATTAAAACCAATGTCGGCATTTTTAATGCCCAAACAGAATGTGTCAACGAGGTAAAATCCGAATGTGACATTTCCTGTCGTGTGATGACGAGCCACTACTAAGGAACTTAATCCCGCATTTTTCCAATCAGAATTGATATAGCACTCCTTAATCGGCAGTTTTCGCGCCCGACCCGACATGATATATTGTTTCGGCGACATATTCTGTTGCTGGGTGCTTTGCTTTTGTGCTGGTTTTTTCTTCTTTTTGCTCATAATATTTCGTTTTAATTTTTAAAAAACATATTCAATCGCACTTGATTTGACTGTCGTACTGAGGGGGGCAAAAAAGTTTTTCAAAATCTGTTTGCCATAATCCGTCATGATGCTTTCAGGATGAAATTGAACGCCGCGGACATTGTATTCTCGATGACTCATAGCCATAATCGTTTTACCATTATCAGCGGTAGCCGTGATTTTTAATTCGCTCGGTAAGTTTTCCGATTTTACCGCCCATGAGTGATACCGCCCAACCAATATTTCACGTGGAATATTTTGAAATATAAGTTCTTGATTATCAATGATTTGTATCGGTGTAGCAATGCCATGAAACACTTTTGGCAAATTATACAATTCACCACCAAACGCCTCACCAATCGCTTGTAAACCCAAACATACGCCAAAAATATGTTTAGTAGAAGCGTATTTTTTAATTAATTCGGGCATTATTCCCGCTTCACTCGGAAGACCGGGCCCCGGAGATAAAACGATGGCATCGTAAGCCGCTACGTCCTCTAAACTGATTTCATCGTTGCGAAATACGGAGAGCCCGTCCCAATCACTCGGGGGGGTATCGCCCGTCAATTCCGTGATGTATTGAACAAGATTATAAGTAAAAGAATCGTAATTATCTAAAACTAATATTTTCATAATTAATTGATTTTCAATACATTAAAATATTTAAAGGTCGTCCGTTATGTCTCGAATTTTACGTTTTAAAGTATAAAATTGATATTTAATATTATCAAAAACGAGCGCACCCA
>JANMYC010000450.1:0-3285 GCA_031381715.1 Saprospiraceae bacterium | reverse complement strand
CGGAACGGTCAGAAATATTTTAAATGATATTAAAATCAATGGTGATGCCGCTGTTAAAAAATACGCGGGACAATTCGATAAATCCCATTTAGAAGATTTTCAAGTAACTGAAACGGAATTTGAAACGGCTGAAAATCAATTGGATAGTGAGTTAAAATCAGCCATTTTAACAGCTAAAACCAATATTGAGCGCTTTCACAGTCGCCAAGTTTCTGAGCCAGAGGTAATCGAAACTATGGCAGGTGTTCAATGTTGGCGTAAAAGTGTAGGCATTGAAAAAGTGGGTTTATATATCCCGGGTGGGACGGCACCGCTTTTTTCAACTGTTTTGATGTTGGGTATTCCGGCTCAAATTGCGGGTTGTAAAGAGGTGGTTTTGTGTACACCTTGTAAAGCGGATGGAGCGGTTCATCCGGCTATTTTATTCGCTGCTAAATCAGTGGGCATTTCAAAAGTATTTAAAATTGGAGGTGTTCAAGCGATAGGCGCAATGGCTTATGGCACTGAAACCGTTCCTCAAGTTTTCAAAATATTTGGACCTGGAAATCAATACGTTACCGCGGCAAAACAAGTCATTAATACTGAGGGGGTAGCGATTGATATGCCTGCGGGACCCAGTGAAGTAATGGTCATTGCTGATGCAACTGCCAATCCTGATTTTGTGGCTGCTGACTTGCTTTCTCAAGCGGAACATGGAATAGATAGCCAAGTTGTGTTATTGGCTTATGATGAAACGATTGTTAAAAACGTTTTAGAAGGCATTGAAAATCAATTACTTACACTCCCCCGTGCCGATATTTCACGCAAAGCCCTTGAAAATAGTGTCGCTATTATTGTTGAAAATGATGACGAAGCGATGGCTATTTCAAACGAATATGCTCCTGAGCATTTGATTCTTTCTACTCAAAACGCGGATGATTTGGCTGCGATGGTCGTGAATGCAGGTTCTGTTTTTATCGGTCATTATTCCCCCGAATCCGTAGGCGATTATGCTTCGGGGACTAATCATACTTTGCCCACGAATGGTTATGCAAAAGCCTATTCGGGCGTTTCAGTGGATAGTTTTGTTAAAAAAATTACTTATCAGAAGCTCAGTACTGAGGGGTTGAAAAATATCGGTAGTGCAGTAATTGCAATGGCAGAAGCTGAGCAATTAGATGCTCATGCGAGAGCAGTTTCGATACGTTTAGCGAGTCTCTAATTTCGAAACATCAAATCGAATGAGCCCTTTATAAATATCGCTGATAGCTATTTTACCTTTATCCGAAACGGGCATTTTATCCTTTTCACTTTCAAAAATGAGATTGAGCCATTGTTGTGGTGCTTGACGGATAAAAATTGAAACCCAAGTATAGTTGGGCTCAACGAATATAATTTGCTCTAAAGTTTCGATTTTTTGATAATCCGCTAATTTATTGATTTTATCAAAACTTTCAGTGCTTCTTGATAAAACTTCAATAATGAATGTCGGATTAATGAGCGAAGTCGCCGTTTTTTTATTGGCTTTGTGCTTAATGAATTGAGGTTCGCCTTTCACGATAGCCATATCAGGGTTATAGTACCCATTGTGTCGCTCAATATAAACCTTAATATTGCTTCCAAAGGAAAGATATTCATCCTCAAAATCATTAAATAATTTGCTCAGTAAAACGACTAAACGATTGATAACTTGTTCGTGTATAGGTGCGGCTTCTCCCATGATAGTTCCTGTTTGTTCATCTATTTCGATAAATGACCACATATTGCCACGACTATATTGGATTTTATAATCGCATTTATTTAAATATTCAATATATTCATCAACTGAAGCGGGTACGCACAAAATGGCACCCTTATCCATTCGCTTTTCAAAAGTAATTGGAAGCAGGGGGCGGTTTTGTTTTTTCTTCGCCGGTATTACAGATTGAATATTCGCAGCTTGTGTGGTCATGTTACTTATTTTTTACAAAAATAATGTTCTTTGAATTTAAATCTCAACTTTATTGTAAATATCCGCAATAGAGATTACGGAATCGGCAACCGCTAATTCATCGGTCATTTTTTGAAGATTGGTATAAGACCAAGTTCCGTTCGGTTGACGAATATAGCTTGAAACTTCTGCCCAGTATTGCTCAACGAAAACGATTTGCTGCAAAGATTCAATTTTACGATAATTAGCGAATTTTTCAACCAAATCGTATTCCCGAGTACCTTGTGAAAGGACTTCTACCACAAGCCACGGATTTAAAAGTACTTCTTGGGTTTGTTTGCGATATTTATATAAGCGAGTTTCGGGTTTACCTTTTAAAATTGTTAAATCGGGATTGTAAATAGGTAATTTTTCGGTATGAAATATTTTAGCATTGCTTCCGAATATTTTGAAATCGGGTTGTCTGAAAAAAATAATGTTGAGAAGATAACACAAATTGGCAATAATTTCTTCATGGCTTAATGTAGCATTTCCCATAATAATGTTTGGATTTGTTCGGTCTGTTTCTAAAATTGATACGATTTCACCATTAGAATACTCAACTTTGTAGTCACACATAATTGATAACTCAATGAAATCATCTAACTCGGCGGGAATACGCACCACAGCAGGAAGCACAAGACGGTCTTCATACTTATAGGGCAATAGAGCTTTTCTTTTTGTTGCTTTTAATTGAATGGCGCTCGGTGTCATCTTTTTATTTTTTACAAAAATACTGTTTTTGTTTTTAAAATGCACCCCCTCAGTATAGTTTAACTTTTGCGGTTTTACACCTGCCTAACGGTAGGCAAGTTTATTATTTTACGGTTTAATAAATTTTAACTTTAAAATGCATTCTCAAATGAATATCAAACAATTAGTTCGTCCCAATATCCTTAAAATGAAAGCCTATTCATCGGCTCGTGATGAATTTAAAGGCACTGCATCTGTCTTTTTAGATGCCAATGAAAACCCCTACGATAATGGTTTGAACCGTTATCCCGACCCTTTGGCTTGGGCGGTGAAAACGGAGCTTTCAAAAATAAAAAATATCGCTTCTGAACATATTTTCCTCGGCAATGGCTCTGATGAGGTAATAGATGTGTTGATGCGCATCTTTTGCGAGCCTCGAATAGATAATATAGTGACGTTACCTCCTACATACGGTATGTATCAAGTGAGTGCAGATACCTGTGATGTAGAGGTGATAAAAGTGGAATTAAATGAAAATTTTCAACCTGAAATAGATAAAATACTGAGGGGGGCTAATGAACACTCAAAAATTTTGTTTATTTGCAGTCCGAATAACCCTTCGGGCAATGCGATTGATTCGGGAG
>JANMYC010000386.1:0-4223 GCA_031381715.1 Saprospiraceae bacterium | reverse complement strand
ATTTATCTTCCCAACAGGTGCATTCAAGGTCATAAATAATATAGTTCATAAGGTTGCTTTAAATATTTTGACCGATTTCATCGGGCGTTACCCGATGCTGATATATTTCGCCCTTTTCAGGTTTGTTTGTAAGTAGGTAATCTTAAATAATCGACAATTCTCAAGTTTGCCCCCATACCCCCAATGGGGGATTAAATTGCAAAAAAGGCATATTTTTAACCCTTTTTGATGTGTAATCCCCTATCGGGAGTATGGGGGCAAACTTGAGAATTATCGGTTATTTAAGATTACCTACTAATTACATCCCAACCATATTATCCACTTCCAAATTAGAATAAACTTCCTCAATTTCGTCCAAAAGAGCAAACAATACTGAGGGGTCATAAACCGTAACCAATTGCAAACGGTATGGCTTAATATTGGGTAAGCCTCTAAAATAATTGGTGTAATGTGAGCGCATTTCTATGACACCCACTCGCTCGCCTTTCCATTCAATAGAACGAGTCAAATGCTTTCGTACAGCATCAACGCGTTCAGAAGCAGTCGGCACGGGCAGTATTTCACCTGTTTTAAAAAAGTGTTTTATCTCTCTAAAAATCCACGGATAACCAATGGCAGCACGCCCAATCATAATACCGTCAACGCCATAACGATTGCGGTATTCCAATGCTTTTTGCGGAGAATCAACATCACCATTGCCGAATATTGGGATTTTCATGCGGGGATTGGCTTTCACTTTAGCAATCCAGTCCCAATTGGCTTCGCCTTTGTACATTTGCTTGCGGGTACGCCCATGTATCGTAAGTGCTTGAATGCCAATATCTTGCAACCTTTCAGCAACATCCACAATATTGATAGTATTATCATCCCAACCCAAACGGGTTTTCACTGTCACGGGTTTGCTCGTAGAATTCACCACCGCAGCCGTGAGTTCTATCATTTTAGGAATATCTTGAAGCAATCCAGCACCCGCCATTCTGCAAGCCACTTTCGCCACTGGGCAACCGTAATTGATATCAATCACATCTGGATTAGCCGCTTCTACCATGCCTGCAGCTTTTATCATTGTATCCAACTGACCTCCGAAATACTGAATACCAATGGGGCGTTCATAATCGAAAATCTCCAATTTCCTAAGGCTTTTCACGGCATCATGCACCAATCCATCACTGCTGATGAACTCCGTGTACATCATATCGGCTCCTTGTTCTTTACACACTGCACGGAACGGTGGGTCGCTCACATCTTCCATTGGAGCCAATAAAAGGGGAAATTCACCTATTTCTACGTTACCTATTTTTACCATCTTTAATAGTTGTTGGTTATTGGTTATTAATTATTGGTTATTGTTGGTCAAAATTTTAGGAATGAAAACCAATCTCCGACAACTAATAACTAACAACCAATATTTACTTTACAAACACTGGATTTCTGTCGTTAAAAATTAAAAGACACTTAAATAGCTTTTCTTTAACCTCTTTGGGCTTGAGCGCATTGACGGTGGAAAGCAAATCGGCGTCTTCTTTTATCAATTGTTTAAAATTAAAAAGCGTGAAATCTACAACCTCACCGGTTTCGAATTTTATGAGTTTTTCACGGACAACATCCTTCTTTTGAACGATGTTTTTTGTCATGTAGGCTTGCCCAGTTTGTGGAATATACGCAGTAATCGGCACTTGTCGTTCCTCAGTTTCATCATATTGAAAATAACACAACTTACCCCTCAGTACCATCCCCGAAAACATGGTTGCCGATTTCTTTTGCGATTCATTAGGCAGCCTTGCGTAGGGAATACCATCAATGACCACGCCCCAGACATTATTCAGATTGATGCTGTCATGCGTCCGTTTGTGTTTCAATACTTCAATGTACATTTGGAGTGATTGCGGATTCGTTGCCAATCGGGCATCCAAACTATCCCACAAAACACTCGGCTGATTGCGTTGCAATTGCCCGAATTCATAATAAACGCCATCTTTAAACTTAAAGTTCTTGGAAATGAGCGTTTCATTTTGAGCATACCCCCTCAGTATAGAGAGCATAATGAATGTGACGAGTAGTATATTTTTCAAATTTTTCAAATTTTTAAACTTAAAATTTATGTGCGTAACTGGAGTTCCGCCCTACTTTGTTAACTCCTGAAACACATCCGCCACGCTGAACACTTCTTTATGCATTTCCAAGAGCGTCAAATTATTATCCACTGCAAATCTAAAAACTTCTGCTCGAATATCCTTGCTCATGTCAGATGCCAATTGATATTTATTATCGCCTAATATTTTGACGTTTTTCACATTGGATATTTTAAAAAGACGTTGATTATCAATACTTTGGGCAAATTCAACCGTTACGAGCGTTTCACCTTTAATGCGGTTTTGAAGCATATCAATGGTATCATTTGCCACAATTTCGCCTTTATTGATAATCATCACGCGATCGCAAAGGGCTTGAACTTCTTGCATAATATGGGTCGAAAAAATCACCGTTTTTTCTTTCCCTAAGTCTTTTATCAAACGTCGAATTTCTACTAATTGGTTAGGATCAAGTCCCGTAGTTGGCTCATCGAGTATCAATACTGAGGGGTCATGCAACATTGCCTGCGCCAAACCTACTCGCTGACGATAACCTTTTGACAATGCCCCGATGGGCTTCGCTTGCTCCACTGTTAAGCCAACCCGCTCAATCATTTCAGCTACACGCTGCTTTTTTTTATCTAATTTATGCACGCCAGCCACAAATTCAAGGTATTCACGCACGTACATATCCTTATAAAGGGGGTTGTGTTCGGGCAAATACCCGACTTGACGGCGCACTTCCAAAGGATTTTTTTCAACGTCAAAACCATTGACCTCTGCCACACCACTTGATTGTGGTATGAAACAAGTCAATATTTTCATGGTTGTGGTTTTGCCCGCGCCATTGGGTCCTAAAAAACCCAATATTTCACCTTTTTTTGCTTCAAAACTGATGCTGTCAATGGCGTGTTGTTCGCCATATATTTTAGTTAAATCCTGAACTTTTACCGACATAAAATTTTAATAATTAAAGGTTATTGAGGTGATTTTAAAATCCTTAAAACCATCCAAACAATACCAACTGTATTGATTAAAGTGACAACACCGATGGCATTATGCATTGTTTTAGACTCAAAATTGCCCACAAACAAGAGAAAAAGAGCCATAATTTGAGTTAAAATGAAAATTGTTATCCATGTACTATTTTTCATTTCAAGATATTGGTTGAAATTTGTGTGCAAATTTAAGAAAATCTCCGTCTTTAATATTTATGTTTTTAGATTATAACGCTATATTTTGGTTCAATACCTCAATTTAAACGTTAAAGTTGTATTAAACGTGATAAACTCGTGATATAAAACTCAAATCTTTGCGTCATTATTATACGTATATTCTAAAAATGGAACAGGAGTTCCGCGTAAATTTTAAATTAATCCATTCGGAGCTGGAGTTCCGATTTACATTTTTAACTATGAAAAAAGTAATTGTTTTTTTAACGTTTTTATTGACCTCAAGTTGGGCTTTTTCACAAGCCAACCATGCCTCATTTGATGCTTTATTAAAAAAGCACGTTTCGGCGACTGGTAAAGTAAATTACAAGACTTTTAAGGAAGATAAAGCCGCTTTGGAGACCTACATCAAGTCACTTTCAGATAATTTGCCCGCTGAGAGCGTAGCAAAAACTGATAAAATGGCATATTGGATCAATGCTTATAATGCCTTGACGATAAAATTGATTCTGGATAGTTACCCCCTCAGTAGTATCACGAAATTGGACAACGGAAAGACCTGGGATGTGAAACGTTTCAAATTAGGTGCTAAAACCTATTCTTTGAACGATATTGAAAACGATATTTTACGCCCAATGGGTGATGCGCGTATTCACTTCGCCATTAATTGCGCGGCAAAATCGTGCCCTGCACTTTTAAATGAAGCTTTTACAGGTAAAAATCTACAAGCTTTGTTGGAAACGCGCACGAAACGTTTTGTCAACGACCCTAAAGCCAACGTTTTAAAAGGGAAAGACATCAAAGTTTCTAAGATATTTGACTGGTACGGTAAGGATTTTTACAGTGTCGCTGACTTCGTGAACCGATACGCAACCTCCAAAATCCCGAAGGATGCAAAACTCGGCTACACCGAATACGATTGGTCATTGAATGAATAAGTGAATTAGGCGACAGTCAAAAGGCGACAGGCGACAGTATA
>JANMYC010000369.1:0-2923 GCA_031381715.1 Saprospiraceae bacterium | reverse complement strand
GAATTTGGATGAAAAGTTTTTATTCAATTTTGCAGACGTCAATTTGTTGTCCGAATTGAAGCAAGTCAATGGCGTGGGTGTTGCAGATATTTTGGGTAATCGAGAATTTGCCATGCGCATCTGGTTGAAACCCGATAGAATGTTGGCATACAAAGTGTCGGCAGAAGAAGTGATGAAATCCTTGGCGGAGCAAAGTTTGGAAGCGTCACCGGGTAGAGCGGGCGAAAGTTCGGGCAGAAAATCGCAGTCATTTGAGTACGTTTTGAAATACCCTGGACGATACAGCAATAAAGAAGGCTACGAAAACATCATCTTACGCTCAACGTCGGATGGACAGATTTTGCGCTTAAAAGACGTGGCAGACGTAGAATTTGGTAGCTCTTATTATGATTTGTATTCAAAATTGAATGGTAAAAAATCGGCAGCAATAACCATTAAGCAATCCTATGGCAGTAATGCGAGCGATGTTATCAAGAATGTGAAAGCCAAATTGGAAGAAATCAAAGCGTCTTCTTTTCCTCCAGGCATGGATTATGAAATCAGTTATGACGTATCAAAATTTTTGGATGCTTCAATTGAAAAGGTTATTCACACCTTGATTGAAGCTTTTATTTTGGTGGGTTTGGTGGTGTTTCTCTTCTTGGGTGATTGGCGTTCTACCTTAATTCCTGCCATTGCCGTTCCCGTTTCCTTGATTGGAACGTTCTTTTTCATGCAATTTTTTGGCATTACGCTCAACTTGATTACGCTATTTGCCCTGGTTTTGGCGATTGGTATTGTCGTGGATAATGCGATTGTGGTCGTGGAAGCCGTTCATGCCAATATGGAATTACACAATGTTGAAGCACAAGAGGCTACGGAATTAGCGATGCACGAAATCAGTGGGGCTATCATCGCTATTACCCTCGTCATGGCGGCGGTATTTATTCCTGTTGCTTTTATGCAAGGTCCTGTGGGTATTTTTTATCGGCAGTTTTCAGTGACAATGGCAACTTCGATTATTTTATCGGGTGTAATTGCCTTGACTCTAACGCCCGCTCTATGTGCGGCTATGCTCAAAAATACGCATGGCGCAAAAAAGAGTAAAAACCCTATCAATCTCCTCATAAGTGGTTTCAACAATGGTTTCAATAAGGTGCTTGGACGCTATAAAAGTCTCTTGGCGGTGATTGTCAATCGGCGAGTCGTGACTGCTTTAGTTTTAGTGGGCTTCTGCGTCGGTACGTATTTTTTAAGCGATTCTGTTCCATCGGGTTTTATTCCTAATGAAGACCAAGGCGTGTTTTACGCAATTATTTTGACACCTCCTGGGTCAACTTTGGAAAGAACGGACGCCGTTAGTTCGCAAGTCCAAAAAATTGCCGAAGAGATTGAAGGTGTGGCTTCGGTATCCTCTTTGGCGGGTTATGAAATTTTGTCGGAAGGAACAGGTGCCAATGCGGGAACGTGTCTAATCAACCTCAAAAGTTGGGAAGACCGCAAACACTCCATGAAAGAAATCATGGACGAATTAGAAGAAAAAACCAAAGATATTAAAGGCGCGACCATCGAATTTTTCCCACCTCCTGCCGTCCCAGGCTACGGTGCTGCGGGTGGTTTTGAGTTGCGCGTTTTGGACAAAGGCGGTAGCGGTGATTACAAATTAATGGAAACCGTAACAAAGAATTTTGTCGAAGAATTGCGTAAAAGACCTGAATTAGCGTCCGTTTTCACGTTTTATAGCGCGAGTTTTCCGCAATATATGCTCAATGTGGACAATGACAAAGCTCAACAAAAAGGCATAACGATTGAAAATGCCATGACCACGCTCTCCACACTTGTGGGTAGTAACTACGAAACGAGTTTCATTAAATACGACAGACAGTACAAAGTAATGGTGCAGGCATTGCCCGAATACCGCGCTTTGCCCGAAGATATTTTAAAATTGTATTGCAAAAATGATAAAGATGAAATGGTACCTTTCTCCACGTTTATGACGATGGATAAAGTGTATGGATTGTCAGAAATTACGCGCCACAATATGTATAATGCCTCGGAAGTAAGTGGGGATGCCGCCGCAGGTTACAGTAGTGGTGCGGCGATTGATGCCATCAATGAAGTGGCAAAAGCCAAATTACCACGTGGTTTTGGTATTGACTGGGCGGGTATTTCTAAAGACCAAGTTGGACAAGGCAATCAAGCTTTGTATATCTTTCTCATCGTTTTAGCGTTCGTGTATTTGCTTTTGGCGGCGCAATATGAGAGTTTTATTTTGCCATTCCCAATCATTTTGTCATTGCCAACGGGGATTTTCGGCGCATTTATGATGCTCAAAATCATGGGCTTAGAAAACAATATTTACGCCCAAGTGTCAATGGTCATGCTCATTGGTTTGCTCGCTAAAAATGCCGTATTAATTGTCGAGTTTGCCGTGCAAAAGCACAAGGCAGGAGCGACCGTTTTGGAAGCGGCGATTGAAGGGGCTGCCGTGCGTTTGCGCCCGATTTTGATGACTTCTTTTGCCTTTATTGCGGGTTTGATTCCGTTGGTACGCGCAACGGGACCTGGGGCAATCGGTAACAAAACAATCGGTTCCGCTTCAGCTGGGGGTATGTTGATTGGGACAATTTTCGGGGTACTGCTCATTCCTGGTTTGTATTACATTTTTGGACGCATCTCCGAAAGACATCATCTGGTCGAAAAAGAAGAAGAAAAACCATTAACTGAAGAACTGTCGTGATTTTAATTAAAAAAGGACTTCTATACTGAGGGGGTTCCTTTTTATAAAAATTTGATTCTAAAATGAAGATATTTAAAAGATATAAATACATAGCCAGTGTGGCATTGTGCATCCTTTACGCCAGTTGTAAACTGCCTGTACCCAGTCAAGTGCCGAATTTAAAACCCTCGCCTTCGGCTTATTCTAATTCGACAGACACGACTA
>JANMYC010000338.1:0-1935 GCA_031381715.1 Saprospiraceae bacterium | reverse complement strand
CCGTTAACAGTTGTTTCTTTAGCCATTATATGTAGAAAATGTTTTAATTTTTAATAAAACAAATCGTCGAAATCCTTTTTTTTACTTACAAAAGATAAAAATAATGAGGGAGTATAAAATTTATTTCTTTAAGAAATAAATAATTGGTATCGCCGCGAAACCAAGTGGAACGATGATAGAATAAACTGCTCCCAACCCCTTTATAAACGGTGTATATTTAGGATGGTTCACACCAAGCGTCTGAAATGCAGATTGAAAGCCATGATTTAAGTGAAAAAATAAAACCACTTGACCAACTACGTAGCTGACTACGATAATTGGATTCATGAAAGCTTCTGCAACCCGTGCGTAAAGATTCGCAATGGGCTCTCCCTCTGCGAAATTGGTGTAAGTCAGCATACCTAATTCGCCCATTTTCATCTTCGCCCAGAAGTCACCCATGTGGATGATAAGGAAAAAAAGAATCAAAGTACCCAATAACGCCATATTGGATGATGACCAACTGACCCCAGGAGCCGTTGTTTTTACGGCATAAGTCTGGCCTTTGGCTTTACGATTGGCAAAATAGAGAAGTATGCCTTGGACGGTATGCAGGATTATGAAAAAGTACAAACCGTAAGATATTATTTTGATGAGCGGGTTGTGCGTCATAAAATATGAATATTTATTGAACGCTTCACCTTCGTCACCTTTTAGTAACTGTAAATTACCGACCAAGTGAACCAACAAAAAGAGAATTAAAAATATGCCCGTTAAGCTCATAGTTAGCTTACGACCAATAGAGGATGTCAAATAATTAGTTAACCACTTCATATTTATCAGAGCTTTTTAAAGCGAGTTTAATGAGAGATGTGAATAAAAAGTTAGTTTGTCGTCACGTTTTCGAACATATCTACAAAACTATATACAAAAACCTTATTGACCAATTTCTGTTTAGTTTTTCACTTCCAAATCTCTTATTTAGAATTTATTTAAATAAATTGAGCATTGATTAGCTCTATTCATGATTTTAAAATGTCAAAAATATAAATTGAAATTACAGAATTGTGTTTTTTCAATAAAATAGAAGACATTTGCAGACTTAACATTTATGAAAAATGAGTATTAAATTCGAGCATTTTATTAAAAAGTTCCCTAAAGTGGAATTACCTGTCGTCTTTAGTGAAGATTTACATCATGATTTTGCGAAAGAGAATGAGCCTTTGCCACTACAGATGATTGACGAGTATATTGCTAAGTACGAAACTACTGTCCAAGACGATATGACCGAGTACGTACCCTGTATTCAATTACCTGCTGAAAAGAAAACTTACAGAGCCGTTGTATATTGGAGAGCAGGTTTGCTAACTTACGATTATGTTTTGGCTACTTACGACATAAAATCAGGTGCCATGATTGATAAAAAATCTATCGCCGGAACTAAAGTCATTGGCAACGCAGTAAAGCGAATAGTGACAATAATTAAAGAAGACTTAACTATTCACTCAGCGGAAGGCATAGAGGAAACGGGGAAAGAGTATATTGCAGACTCTACTAAGGTTCAGAGATTTGAAATCCTTGAAAATGGGCGTATTGAACAGGATTATTAAAAGCGTTATTTGTGTATTCGTTATCCGAGGTTTGTTACACAAATACACGGACAACGAATACACGGATACACGAATAACGAACAAATGAAATTATCTCTCAAAATAGCACTTCGTTATCTTTTTGCTAAGAAAAGTACCAATGCCATCAATATCATCAGTGGCATATCGGTATTGGGTTTAGCATTGGGCGCAGCTGCGTTGGTGCTGGTGCTATCTGTTTTCAATGGCTTTGAAAAGTTGATAACAGGCATGATGAGTAATTTCAATCCTGATGTCAAAATCATACCCGCAAAAGGAAAGACTTTCACATCTGATACATTGATAATGAATCAGTTACGCCAAATTA